>NZ_JCBAMT010000093.1:0-25872 GCF_059760445.1 Achromobacter sp. D7-1
GCGTTGCGCCGTAAAGCGCAACGCCCTTTGTTCATGCGTCCGGCTGCCGCTGCTTCAGCTCACGTCGCCCAGCCGCGCCAGCGGCGGATTGGCGGTGAAGTAGCGCTGGATGCCCGTCATCATGGCCTGCGCCAGCTTGTCCTGGTGCGAAGTGCTGCGCAGCAGGGCTTCTTCCTGCGGATTGCTGATGAAGGCGGTCTCGACCAGCACCGAGGGAATGTCCGGCGCCTTCAGCACGGCGAAGCCGGCCTGTTCGACGCTGTTCTTGTGCAGGCGGTTGATCTTCTTGATTTCGTCCAGGAAGGCGTTGCCGACCTTGAGCGAATCGTTGATCTGCGCGGTGGTGGACAGGTCCAGCAGCACCTTGGCCACCTGGCGGTCGTGGCTGCCGAGGTTGACGCCGCCGATCAGGTCGGCCGCGTTTTCCTTGTCCGCCATCCAGCGCGCCTGGGCGCTGGTGGCGCCGCGCTGCGACAGCGCGAACACCGACGAGCCGTTGGCCGAGGGCTTGACCCAGGCGTCCGCGTGGATGGAGATGAATAGGTCGGCATGCACGCGGCGCGCCTTCTGCACGCGCACATGCAGCGGCACGAAGTAGTCGTCGTCGCGCGTGAGGTAGGCGCGCATGTAGGGCTGGCTGTCGATCAGCGCCTTCAGGCGCCGGGCGATGCGCAGCACCACGTCTTTCTCGCGCAGGCCGCTGCTGCCGATGGCGCCCGGGTCCTCGCCGCCGTGGCCGGGGTCCAGCGCGATGGTCAGCATGCGCTGCTTGCCGCGGCTGGCGGTGGCGGGCGGGGGCTTGGGCGCCGTGGGCAGCGGGGGCGCCGGCTGCTGGCCGCGCACGCGCGGCGGTTCGGGCGGATCGGCGCGGGCCACCGGGTTGCGCTGGATGTCCTCCAGGATGCGCGCCAGCGGGTCGTCCACGTCGGGGCCGCTCTGCTTGTTCAGGATCGCGATCAGCGGGTCCTGGGCGACCTTCGGATACAGGTCCAGAACCAGGCGGTACTGGTAGTCGGCCACGGGCTTGAGCGTGAACACCTGGGGCGCCACGGGCTGCTTCAGGTCGAACACCAGGCGCACCACGTTGGGGCGGTTCTGCGCCACCCGCAGGCTCTGGATGTAGGGGTCGTCCGGCCGGACCTTGGAAACCAGGTCGTTCAGCGCCGCGCTGATGGTCAGTCCCTCAATATCCACCACCAGGCGGTGGGGATTTTCGAGCGTGAACTGTTCGGCCTTGAGCTCGCTGTCGAGCTCCAGCGTGACGCGGGTGTATTCATCGGCCGGCCAGGTGCGCACGGCCAGGATCGTTGCCGCCTGCGCCAGGCGCGGCAGGACCGGCAAGACGAGCAGAGTGGCGGCGACGCTGATCAGGCGGCGCCGGGTGGCGCCTGCCGAGGGGAGGGCGCCGACTGGGGCGGGGGGACAATCGCGTTCAACCATGTTTGTCCTCGAGCGGTGTACGCGGTCAGGGTGGCGTCGCGTCCTTCGCCTGCATAGGCTAGGGAAATCAGCAGGTCGGGAGGGGGCAAAAGGCCCCCCGCCCGCTCCGGCCATTCGATCAAAACGACCGCTTCGTCACGCAGTAAATCCCGGAATCCTGCGTCCAACCATTCGCGCGAATCACTAAATCTATAAAAATCAAGATGATAGAAGTATAAGTTAGAAACTTTATAGGATTCAAGCAGCGCGTAGCTTGGACTTTTGATCCGGCCGGTGATGCCGCATTCCCGCAACAGGGCCCGCGTGAAGGCTGTTTTCCCCGCGCCCAGGTCTCCCTGGAGGTGTATGTGTCCCCCGGCCGGACCGGTCTGGCCGCCGGAAACCAGGGGCGCGAGCTGCCGCGCCAGCGATTCCGTGGCGGCTTCGTCGGGCAGGTGCAAGTTCAGGCTGCAAAGAGGGGCGGACATGGCGCGGGGCGAGTGGTAAAAATGGTGGAGGAAGCACGGATGTTTGCGCAATTATAGGAATGCGGGTTTCTGCTAACCTAGAATTGATTGTCATTCTCAACTTTCTCGCGACTGGCGCGCCGCCGCCAGCCGAAACCGACGTCGCCACGGAGTAGCACGCGCCATGAAGACCCGCATTGAAAAAGACACCTTTGGTCCCATCGAAGTCCCGGAAGATCACCTCTGGGGCGCCCAGACGCAGCGTTCGCTGCATTTTTTCGCGATTTCCACCGAAAAGATGCCGGTTCCGCTGGTCGAGGCGATGGCGCGGCTCAAGCGCGCGGCCGCCAAGGTCAATGCCGACCTGGGCGAGCTGGATCCGAAGATCGCCGACGGCATCGTCCGCGCCGCCGACGAAGTGATCGCCGGCAAGTGGCCCAATGAGTTCCCGCTGTCGGTCTGGCAGACCGGGTCGGGCACGCAAAGCAATATGAACATGAACGAGGTGCTGGCCAACCGCGCCTCGGAGCTGCTGGGCGGCGTGCGCGGCGAAGAGCGCAAGGTTCACCCGAACGACCACGTCAACCGCGGGCAGTCGTCCAACGACACCTTCCCGACCGCCATGCACGTGGCGGCCGCGGTGCAGGTCGAACATCATCTGCTGCCCTCGCTGAAGGCCCTGCGCGCGACGCTGGCGGCCAAGAGCGCCGAGTTTTATGACATCGTCAAGATCGGCCGCACCCACCTGCAGGACGCCACGCCCCTGACCCTGGGCCAGGAGCTGTCGGGCTATGTGGCCCAGCTGGACCTGGCCGAGCAACAGATCCGCGCCACCTTGCCGGGCCTGCACCAGCTGGCCATCGGCGGCACGGCGGTGGGCACGGGCCTGAATGCGCACCCGCAGTTCAGCGCCAAGGTCTCGGCCGAACTGGCGCATGCCACCGGCACCGCTTTCGTGTCGGCGCCCAACAAGTTCCAGGGCCTGGCCTCGCATGAAGCGCTACTGTTCGCGCATGGCGCGCTGAAGTCGCTGGCCGCCGGCCTGATGAAGATCGCCAACGATGTGCGCTGGCTGTCCAGCGGCCCGCGTTCGGGCCTGGGCGAGATCAGCATTCCCGAGAACGAGCCAGGCAGCTCGATCATGCCGGGCAAGGTCAACCCCACGCAATGCGAAGCCATTACGATGCTGGCCGCGCAGGTGCTGGGCAACGACGTAGCCATCAATATCGGCGGCGCCAGCGGCAATTTTGAACTCAACGTGTTCAAGCCGCTGGTGATCCACAACTTCCTGCAATCGGTACGCCTCCTGACCGACGGCATGGCCAGCTTCAACGAGCATTGCGCCGCCGGCATCGAGCCCAATCTCGAGCGCATCGCCGAACTGGTCGACCGTTCGCTGATGCTGGTGACGGCGTTGAATCCGCACATCGGCTACGACAAGGCCGCGCAGATCGCCAAGAAGGCGCACAAGGAAGGCCTGTCGCTGAAGGAATCGGCGCTGGCGCTGGGCTATGTGACCGAAGCGCAGTTCGCCGAATGGGTGGTGCCGGCATCCATGACCAACGCGCACAAGTCCTCGTAAAGAAGATCGCGCGGCGTATGAACAAAGACCGCTGCGGCGGTCTTTTTCATGGGTGGCGCAACGCCGTTTAACCGGTGCCGGTCAGCATCAGCCACAGCGGTATCGTCAGCGCCGACAACAGCGTGCCCAGCGATATCAGCACCGCCACCATGCGGCCGTCGCCACCCATGCGCATGGCCAGCACATAGGCCGCGGACGCGGTGGGCAGGGCCGCGAACAGCAGCAGCATCTGCGATTCCAGCGGCGGCAGCGCCAGCACATGCGCCACCAGCAGGGCCACGGCGGGCAGCGCCGCCAGCTTGACCGCGAGCATCCAGGCGATCAGCGCGCCATGGCCCTTGCCGCCCTCCCAGGAGAGGCTGGCGCCCACGCAGATGATGCCCAGCGCGATGGCCGCCGCGCCCAGCCGCGCGAGAGCCGTGTCCAGCGGGCCCGGCAGGTGCAGGCCGGCAAGGTTGCAGGCCAGGCCGGCCAACGTGGAAATGACCAAGGGATTGCGGGCCAGTTCGCGCAGCAGGTTGCCGCCGCTATGGCGGGCCAGGCCGTAGACCGCGGCCATGTTGGCCATGGGCACGGCGAAGCCGACGATCAGCGCCATAACCGTCTGGCCTTGGGCGCCGCCCAGGCTGGCCGACAGCGCCAGGCCCAGATAGGTGTTGAAGCGGTAGCCGCATTGCGCGGACGAAGCCAGGCTCAGCGAGGATGGCCGCAGCACCCAGCGCGCCAGCCACGTCAGCGCGACGCCGGCCGCGATGATGGCCGCGGAGGCCTGCAGCAGCACAGCGGCGTTGCCGACGGTGATGGGGGTGCGCAGGATGGACTGGAACAGCAGCGCGGGGAGCAGGACGAAGTAGACCAGCCGCTCGGTGCCGGCGAAGAATTCGCGGGAGAAATTCAGTTTGTGACGCAGCGCCCAACCCAGCGCAACCAGCATGAAATCAGGGAAAACCAGAAGGGCTACCGACATGGACAAGTACGTATTTGATGCGCGTCAGACGGGGATCGCTGCGCTATGCGTCTGTAAGTATTTGCTGCTATTCTCCGTCATTCTGGCGGGCGCGTGTGCCACAAGCAACCTATAAAAAGTGCTCTCCCTGCGCACAGAGCATGCGTCCACCACCGTTAATTGCGGACCTGTCCACAGGCAGGCGCATCACACAACGGTCCGTATACACACGGGCTCGCATATTGGAGGAAACACACCTATGAATAAAGTCCGCTCCCTGGCTGTGGCGATCGCCCTGGCCACCGGCGCTGCCGGCACCCTCGGCGCCTCCGCCGCCCTCGCTGCCGACAAGTACCCGAGCAAGCCGATCCGCGTCATTGTTCCGTTCGCGCCCGGCGGTTCCACCGACATCATCGCGCGCCTGGTGACGCAGCGCATGAGCCAGGAACTGGGCCAACCCATGGTTGTGGAAAACAAGGGCGGCGCTGGCGGCGCCATCGGCGCATCCGAAGCCGCGCGCGCCGATGCCGACGGCTACACGCTCTCCATCGCCACCGTGTCGACGATGGCCGTGAACCCGGCTTGCCGTCCCAACGACCTGCCCTACGATCCGATCAAGGATTTCCAGCCGGTCACCAACTTCGCCAACACCGCCAATGTGGTGGCCGTGAACCCGAAGTTCCCCGCCAAGGACTTCAAGGGCTTCCTGGAAGAACTGAAGAAGAATCCGGGCAAGTACTCCTACGGCAGTTCGGGCACCTGCGGCGTGCTGCACCTGATGGGCGAATCGTTCAAGATGGCGACTGGCACGGACATCGTGCACGTGCCGTACAAGGGTTCGGGCCCGGCCGTGGCTGACGCCGTCGGCGGCCAGATCGAAATCCTGTTCGACAACCTGCCCTCGTCGATGCCGCAAATCCAGGCGGGCAAGCTGCGCGCCATGGCCATCGCGTGGCCGACCAACATCGAGGCCATCAAGGACGTGCCGACGTTCAAGGATGCCGGCTTCCCGGTGCTGAACCAGCCGGTCTGGTATGGTCTGCTGGCGCCCAAGGGCACCCCGATGGAAGTCGTGAACAAGCTGCGCGACGCTGCCGTCGTGGCCCTGAAGGACCCCAAGGTCATCAAGGCGCTGGACGATCAGGGCTCGGCGCCGTCGGGCAATACGCCGGAAGAATTCGCCAAGGAAATCAAAGAGCAGTATGACTGGGCGAAGGACGTCGTGAAGAAGCAGAACATAAAGCTGGACTGATGTCGCACGGGGCGGGCGTTACCTGCCCCCGTCTGCAAATGATGACGGGCGCCTTCGGGCGCCCGTCGTGTTTTGTGCACAAGCCCTGCGTCAGGCCGCGGCGTCGAGTCCGGCCTGCAGCGCCTCGCAAGCGGCGCGCAGGCGCTCGATGAGGTCGCGGTGCAGCGCGGAAAGCGGATCCTGGTTGCGCACCATGATGCTGATCGGCACGCGCAACGCGGGGTCCAGCCGGCGCAGGTTCATGCCGGGGCGCAGCATCGCCTGCCCGGTGATCGCGTCCACGATGGCGTCGCCGCAGCCCGCGTCGACCAGCGCGCAGGCCACGTAGTGGGTCTGTACCTGGATGGCGACCTGCGGATCCAGGCCCTGCGCGTCCAGCGCCATCTGCAACAGCGCGCCGGACGCGTCGGCCGCGTCCAGCACGATCAGCGTATCGCCCGCCATGGACGTCAGCTCCGCCAACGGCAGCGGACCCGTGCCGGGCTTGCGGCTCAGGTGCACCAGTTCGGTGTGGCCCAGTCCCATGCGGGTCAGGCCCGGATAGTCGTTGGTGTCGAAGGTGATGGCCAGGTCCAGTTCCCGCGTCAGCAGCCCCTGCACCAGCTCGCTGCTGTGATGCGTGTGGATGTCGAAGGTGATGCCAGGCTGCGCCGCGCGGCTGTCGCGCACCACGCCGGGCAGCAGTCCCAGGCCCAGCGCCGGCGCGCAGCCCAGGCGCAGGTGGCCGTTGGGATGGTCGCGCAAGCTGGCGGCCAGCCTGCGCACGCTGTTGAGGTCCTGGTTCAGGCGCGCGACCTCGGGCGTGAGGATCTCGGCTTCGCGGGTGGCGACGAGCCGGCCCTTCACTCGCTCGAACAGCTTGAAGCCCAGTTGCGCCTCGGCATGCGCCAGCAGCTTGCTGGCCGCGGGCTGCGAGATATGCAGCGCGGCCGCGGCCTCGGTCAGGGATCCGGTACGGCGGATCGCTTCGAAAATCTCGATGTGGCGCAAACGCATGGCACGGTGGGGACGGTGGGCGGAAACCGCGATTCTAAGCCGGATGCGGCCAGGGGGCGGGAGCTGCGCCGCGACAGCCGCCGGCGCCTTGACTATCATGAACCCCTGCCGGACAGCCGGCGCACACCGGAGCCCTCCATGCGAGCACCTCGTCATGCCGCCGCCCTCCTGCTTGCCGCCGCGCTCGCGGCCATGCCTGCCGCATGGGCGCGCACGCCGCAAGCCGTCGAAGATCTGAACCCCGAAGCCGCCAGCGGCACGCAGACGCGTCAGTTGGTGCGGGCGCCGCATTTCATGATGGCCTCGGCCAATCCGCTGGCGACGCAGGCCGGCGACGCGATGCTGCGCCGGGGCGGCAGCGCGATGGATGCGGCTATCGCTAGCCAGCTGGTGCTGAACCTGGTGGAACCGCAATCGTCCGGCATAGGCGGCGGCGCCTTCATGGTGGTGTATTCGGCCCAGAGCGGCCGCATCCAGACCTATGACAGCCGCGAGACCGCGCCTGCCGCGGCCCAGCCGCAGCGTTTCCTGGATCCGGACGGCAAGCCGGTGCCCTTTGCCCGCGCCGTCAATAGCGGCCTGGCGGTGGGCGTGCCGGGCCTGCTGCGCGGGCTGGAGTTGGCGCACAAGGAGCAGGGCGTGTTGCCCTGGGCCGACCTGTTCCAGCCTGCGATCCGGCTGGCCGAGCAGGGCTTCCCCGTGTCGCCCCGCCTGCACAAGCTGCTGGCAGGCAACAAGGAGTTGCGCGCGCAAGCCGCGGCCGCAGCCTATTTCTACGCGCCTGACGGCACCCCGTGGCCGGTGGGCCATGTGCTGAAGAACCCCGAATTCGCGCGTACGCTGCGCGCAGTGGCCGAACGAGGCGCCGACGCGTTCTATCAGGGCGCCATCGCCGCGGACATCGTCGCAGCCGTGCGCGGCCATGCCGTGCCGGGCGACCTGACCCTGGCTGACCTGGCCGGCTATCGCGCCAAGACGCGCGATCCCGTCTGCGGCGCCTATCGCGGCTATCAGCTGTGCGGCATGGGACCGCCCAGCAGCGGCCCGATCGCCGTGTTGCAGATGCTGGGCGAACTGGAACAGTTTCCGCTCGCCAGCTACAAGCCGGGCAGCCTGGAGGCGGTGCATTACTTCTCCGAGGCCGGCCGGCTGGCGTTCGCCGACCGCGACTTCTATGTGGCCGATCCGGACTTCGTGCGGGTGCCGGTGCGCGCCATGCTGGACCCGGCTTATCTGCGCGCGCGCGGCGCCTTGATCCAGCCGGACCGCAGCATGAAGGTGGCGCTGCCCGGCGATCCGGAAGGCAAGCTGCTGTCGCTGGGCAAGGACGATGCGCTGGCATTGCCCTCGACCAGCCACCTGGTGGCGGTGGATGCGCAAGGCAATGCCTTGAGCATGACAACCACCATCGAGAACGAGTTCGGCAGCAAGATCTTCGTGCGCGGCTTTTTGCTGAACAACGAGATGACGGACTTTTCCTCGTCGTACAAGGATCCCGAGGGCCGTCTCGTCGCCAACCGTATCGAGCCGGGCAAGCGCCCGCGCAGTTCGATGGCGCCGATGATCGTGCTGCGCGACGGCAAGCCCTATCTGCTGGTGGGGTCGCCGGGTGGCAGCGCCATCATCAACTACGTGGCCAAGACCATCGTGGGGGTGCTGGACTGGGGCCTGGACATCCAGGCGGCCATCGATCTGCCCAACATGGGCAGCCGCAACAAGGAGACCGAACTGGAGAAGGGCACCGCGCTGGAGGCGTTGGCGCCTGGGCTCGAGCGCATGGGGCACCCGGTGCGGATACTCGAGTTTCCCAGCGGCATCCACGGCATCGTGATCGACGCCGGCGGCTTGCAGGGCGGCGCCGACCCGCGCCGCGAAGGCGTCGCCCAGGGCGGCTGATGTTGCGCGGGCTTACTCGCCGGCGTCGGCGGAGCGCAGCGCCGGCGGCAGCTTGCGCAGCGTGGCCGGGGTGCGCGACAGCTTGATCGGCGAGCCCACGCCACGATAGTCGCCTTGCTCCAGCACCATGCCGCGATGTCGGGTGTGTGGATGCGCCAGCGCCTGGTCCACGGTCTGCACGGCGGCCGCGGGTACGCCGCAACGTAGCAGGCGGTCGGCCAAAGCGGCGGCGTCGTGGTTCGCGAGCAGCGCGGACAGGTCGTCGCGCAGGGCCTGGCGGTTGCGCAGGCGGTCGGCGTTGGTGGCATAGCGCGCATCCTCGGCCAACCCCGGTGCCTCCAGCGTTTGCGCCAGCTGCGCGAACTGGCGGTTGTTGCCGACCGCCAGGAAGATCGGGCCGCTGGCGGTGGGCAGCGTTTCGTAGGGCGCGATGTTTGGATGCGCGTTGCCGCTGCGTGCGGGCACCTTGCCGCTGTAGAAGTAATTGGGCGCGTGCGGATGCAGCAGCGACAAGGCGCAGTCGTACAGCGTGATGTCCAGGAACTGCCCCAGGCCGCTGCGCGTGCGCTCGTTCAAGGCCAGCAGGATGGCCACGGCCGCGTTCAAGCCGGTCACCATGTCCACCACCGGCAGGCCGACGCGGGTGGCGTCGCCGTCCGCGTCGCCGTTCACGCTCATCAGGCCGCACATGGCCTGGGCGCAGGCGTCGTAGCCGGGCAGGCCGCCCAGCGGCCCGTCCGCGCCGAAGCCGCTGACCCGGCAATGGATCAGCGCGGGGAAGTCGCGGCTCAGCGTGTCGTATCCCAGGCCCCATTTCTCCAGCGTGCCGGGCTTGAAGTTCTCCACCAGCACGTCGGCGTCGGCCAGCAGGTGGCGCAGCAGCTCCTGGCCCGCGGCCTGCGACAGGTCCAGCGTCATGCCGTCCTTGTTGCGGTTCACGCCGATGAAATAGGACGCCGTGTCGCCCAGGAAGGGCGGCCCCCAGCCCCGCGTCTCGTCGCCGCCGGGCGGCTCGATCTTCAGCACGTCGGCGCCGTGGTCGGCCAGGATCTGCGTGCAATAGGGGCCGCCCAGCACGCGCGACAGGTCTATCACTTTGCAGCCGGCCAGGGCGCCGGCGTTGGGCAGGGTTGCAGCCATGTGGGGTCCGTTCAGTCGATGGAAACGTGGGCGCTCTTGATCAGGTCGCGCCATTTGGGCACTTCGGCCGAGATGAAGGTGGCCAGGCCCTGCGGCGTCTGGTCCTGGGCCTCGACGATGCCCTGGCTGCGCAGCGTCTGCGCGACCTCGGGATCGGACAGCGCGGTCTTGAAGGCGTGGTTCAAAGTGTCCACCACATCAGGGGGCGTGCCCTTGGGCGCCACGATGCCGAAGAACACGCTGACGTCGTAGCCCTTGAGTCCCTGCTCGGAAAGCGTGGCCAGGTCAGGCAACGCATCCGAGCGCTGGGCGCTGGCCAGGCCGATGGCGCG
Organism: Achromobacter sp. D7-1; assembly: GCF_059760445.1. Lineage (NCBI taxonomy): Bacteria > Pseudomonadati > Pseudomonadota > Betaproteobacteria > Burkholderiales > Alcaligenaceae > Achromobacter > Achromobacter sp. D7-1. The sequence continues at coordinate 10,031 of NZ_JCBAMT010000093.1, forward strand.
CAGCTTGCCCGCCTTGATGTAGGGCAGTGCGGTGAGGATGTCGGTGAACGACATCGACACCTGCCCGCCCAGCAGGTCATTGAGCGCCGGACCCGTGCCCTTGTAGGGAATGTGCATGATCTGGGTGCCGGCCATGTTGTTGAAAAGGATGCCGGCCAGATGCGACGAGGCGCCGTTGCCCGAAGAGGCGTAGCTCAGCTTGTCCGGGTTCTTCTTGGCGTAGGCAATGAGCTCCTGCGCGTTGTTGGCCGGCACCGACGGGTTCACCACCAGGATGTTGGGCAGGTGGCCGATGCGGATGATGGGCGCGAAGCTGGTCTCGGGGTTGTAGCCCTGCTTCTTGTACAGGCTGACGTTGATCGCCAGCGGGCCGGAGGTGCCGAACAGCAGGGTGTAGCCGTCGGGCTTGGCCGTGGCGACGTATTCGGAACCGATGTTGCCGCCTGCGCCGGCGCGGTTTTCGACGATGACGTTCTGGTTCAGCGGCTGGCGCAGCTTGTCGGCCAGCCGGCGCGCCAGGGCGTCGGTGGGGCCGCCGGGCGGGAAGGGCACGATCAGCGTCACGGGCCGCGCCGAAGGGTAGGCCTCCGCGGCCAGTGCGGGCGCGGTCGGGGCGATGGCGGCGGCGGCCGCGGCCGCCAGCAGCCAGGGGGCGAGGGTTCGGGTCATGGTTGTCTCCAGTGGGTTGCGCGCCGGCTGTGCCGCCGGCGTCGGTTTTTACAGCGCGTATTGCAGGATGGTCCGGCACGCCACGCTTTCGTCGGCCGGGATGGCATAGGGATCGCGCGGGCCGAGGCGGTGCTGTAGCACCTGGTCGGCCAGCAGCGCGCGGCTTTCGAGGCCGGGTTCGGTGGCTTCCCAGCGCAGGGCGGCCATGGATACCGCGTGGTACAGCAGCGAAGCCGCCTGGCGCGCCAGTTCGGGACGGTCGGCCTGCGCGGCGTGCTCGGCCAGCGCATAGGTCTGTTCCAGGGCGCGCGCTTGCAGCTCGGCCAGCTCGGGCGGGCAGGGACGGCCCTCGGCCAGCAGGCTGTCGATGTGGCTGCGCAGCGCCGGCAGCGAGTTTTCCTTGTTGATCGCGCGCAGCACGTCCAGCGCCACGATATTGCTGGTGCCTTCCCAGATGGAGCCCAGATGGGCATCGCGCACCAGCCGCGGTTCGGTCCATTCCTCGATGTAGCCGCAGCCGCCGCGCACTTCCATGGCGTCGCCGGTCACCTTGCGGGCATCGCGGCAGGCGCGGAACTTGATCAGCGGCGTGAGGATGCGCGCCAGCGCCGGATCAGCCACGCCCTGGTCCGCGCCGGCCAGGGCGCGCGCCGTCTGGAACATCACGCTGCGGGCCTGTTCGGCCCAGACCGTCATCTTGACCAGCTGGCGCTGCATCAGCGGCATGTCGATCAGGCGTTTGCCGAAGGCGCGCCGGTGCTGCGAGACGTAGACCGCCTCGGTCACGGCGCGGCGCATCAGGCCGGCGGCGCGCATGCCGTTGGACAGGCGCGAGTTGTTGATCATGTCGGCCATGTGCTTGAAGCCGCGGCCGCGTTCGCCCACCAGCCAGGCTACCGCGCCTTCCAGGCGGATTTCGCCGCTGGCCATCGAGCGCGTGCCCAGCTTGTCCTTCAGGCGCAGGATGCGGTAGTGGTTGTGGCTGCCGTCGGCCAGGTCGCGCGGCAGCAGGAACAGCGACACGCCCTTCAGGCCGGGCTGGGCTTCGCTACGCGCCAGCACCATGGCGTAGCCCGCGTCCGGGTTGGAGCAGAACCACTTGTCGCCGTGGATCAGCCAGGTGCCGTCGTCCTGAGCAGTGGCGGTGACCTCGGTGGCGCTGACGTCCGAACCCGCGCCCTGTTCGGTCATGAACATGGCGCCCTGGCGCAGCGTGTCGAAATCCTGCGAGGTCACCTCGGGCAGGACCCGCTCGACCAGCTCCGGGTCGCCGAACTTGCGCAGCGTGCGGGCCAGCGAATCGGTCATGCTGACCGGGCAGCACAGGCCGAATTCCGCCTGCACGAACAGATGGCTGAGGGCGTATTTGGCGGCCGCGGGCATGGGCTCGGGCCAGCCCAGCACGCCGCCGCGGTGCGACAGCGCGGCCAGGCCGAACTCGCTGTAGGCCAGGCGTTCCAGTTCGACATAGGCGGGGTGCTTGTCGATGCGCGACTCGTCGGCGCCGGCGCGGCTGCGCACGGACAGGGTGGGCGGGTGCTTGTCGGCGGTGGCGGCCAGTTCGTCCATGACGCCGCCGGCCAGCGCGCCCAGGCGCTCCAGGTGGGGCAGCAAATGGGCATGCAGCGCGGCCGGCAGGTAGCGCCGGCTCAGCGCCTCGGCGTAAGGATCGGCGCTGAACAGATTCTGTCCGCGCGAATCCGGGACGGGAGTGGCGGCGCTGGGCGCGGTCTTGACGGGGGTATCCATGGCGGCATCCTGCTGAAGACGGGAACGATGCCTGTGATGGTGCTGGCATGGATTAATCTATACAAATACTGTTTTTGTGTAGAACAATCCAAAAAAAGTATGGATTGAAGTCGCGGGGGAGACAAATGGACCTGGATCCGCGCTTGTTGCGCTATTTCATTGCCGTCGCCGAAGAGCGCCATTTCAGCCGCGCGGCCACGCGGCTGCACATTTCCCAGCCGCCGCTCAGCTACGCCATTCGGCAGCTGGAGGACAACGTCGGCGCGCGCCTGCTGACGCGCACCAGCCGCCACGTGGAGCTGACCGACGCCGGCCAGGTGCTGTATCGCGAAGCCCTGACGCTGCTGCGCCAGGCGGAAGAGGTGCGCACGCTGGTGCAACGCGTGGACGCGGGCCTGCGCGGCCGGCTGCGCATCGGTTTCGTGGGCTCCATGCTGTACCGCGGCCTGCCGGCGCTGCTCAACGCCATGCGCGCCGAACTGCCGGACGTGGAGCACGTGCTGACCGAGCTGAATTCCCATGACCAGATCGAGGCCGTGCGCCGCGGCGAGCAGGATCTAGGCTTCATCCACGCCAATCCGGTGCCTAACGGCGTGCTGGCGCGCGACCTGATGGCCGAGCCCTTCATGGTGTGCTTGCCGCAGGCGCATCCGCTGGCGGGGCGGGACGTCTTACGGCTGGCGGAGCTGGCGGCGGACGATTTCGTCTTCTTCGCCCGGGCGGCCTCGCCGAGCTATTACGAGACGGTGCTGTCCATGTGCGTGTCGGCGGGCTTCATGCCTGTGATCCGGCACGAGGTGCGGCATTGGCTGAGCGTGGCGTCGCTGGTGTCGCAGGGGCTGGGCGTGTCCATCGTGCCGGCCTGCCTGTCGCGCAGCGGGCTGGCGGGGACGCGCTTCATCGCTTTCGAGCACGAGGCCCGCTCGCTCAGCCAGATGATCTGGCGCGAGGCCGCACGCACGCCGCTGCAGGAAAAAGCGGTGGAAATGGCGGCGCGGCATGACTGGGATAGCCTCGAAACGCCATGAAGCGCGCATTGCGGGTAGGCAGAACCCGCCCGAAGGCTTATCGTTAGCGGTATCCCGGCGCCGCCAGTATCCGGCCAGGGATGGAACCGTTTGCACACGAACGAACGCGAATTCCGGGTTTTAGCCATGTCCTACCGACCAGTCCTGCCGCTGACGCGCCGCAGGCGTTTCATCACCAGGCTGCGCCACTGCGGCCCTCCGGCGAAGTACTGAACCCCACAGCAGGGCGTTTCGGTTCCACTTCTCCGGAGTCTTTCGTGGAAATTCCTTTTTCGTTTCGGCCGCGTCTTTTTGACGCGTTGCGCGGTTACGACCGTGTCCGCTTGGCGCAGGACCTGGGCGCGGGGCTTACCGTTGCCGTGGTCGCGCTGCCGCTGGCCATGGCGTTCGCCATCGGGTCGGGCCTCAAGCCCGAGGCCGGCCTCTTCACTTCCATCATTGCGGGCTTCCTGGTCGCCTTGCTCGGCGGCAGCCGGGTGCAGATCGGCGGGCCGGCGGGCGCCTTCATCGTCATCGTCTACGACATCGTGCAGCAGTACGGCGTGGCCAACCTGATCATCGCCACGGCGCTGTCCGGCGTGCTGCTGTTTGTGATGGGGCTGCTCAGGCTGGGCACGCTGGTGCGTTTCATCCCGGTGGCGGTGATCATCGGCTTCACCAATGGCATCGCGGTGCTGATCGCGCTGTCGCAGGTCAAGGATTTCCTGGGCCTTGCGATTCCCAAGATGCCGGGCGACTTCTTCGGCATCCTGGGCGCGCTGGGCAGCCATCTGTCCACGCTCAACCCCTGGGCCGCCGGCGTGGCGCTGCTGTCGCTGGCCGTGATCGTCGGCTGGCAGCGCTGGCTGCCGGCATGGGGCGGCCGGCGGACGGCAGGGCTGGCCCGCGTGCCGGGCTCCATCGTCGCGCTGGTGCTGGCGACCGCGGCGGTGGCCGTATTCGGCCTGCCGGTGGAAACCATAGGCAGCCGCTTCGGCGGCATACCGGCGGCGCTGCCGGACTTCACCTTGCCGGCGTTCAGTTGGGAATCCGCCAGGTTCCTGCTCATGCCCACCATCACGCTTGCCGCGCTGGGCGCCATCGAGTCGCTGCTGTGCGCGCGGGTGGCCGACGGCATGATAGGCGACCGGCACGATCCCAATCAGGAGCTGATGGCCCAGGGCATCGCCAACTTCGTCACGCCTTTCTTCGGCGGCATGCCGGCCACGGGCACCATTGCGCGCACCGTGACCAATGTGAAAAGCGGCGCCACCAGCCCAGTCGCCGGCATGGCGCATGCGCTGGTGCTGCTTGCGGTGATGTTGGCGGCCGCGCCCTTGGCGGCCTCGATACCACTCGCGACGCTGGCGGCCATCCTGATGTTCGTGGCCTGGAACATGGGCGAATGGCGCGAGTTCGCCCGGCTCAAGACCTACCGTTTGCCGTACCGGGTCACGCTGGTGTCGGTGTTCCTGCTGACGGTGGTCTTCGATCTGACGGTGGCGGTGGAGTTCGGCATCTTCGCGGCCTGCCTGACCTTCATCTACCGCATCTCCAGCCTGTCGCGCGCCGAACGCATCACGGCCGCGGAGCAGCCCCTGCTCGCCGGGCAGGACGGCAAGATCGCTGTCTGGCGCCTATACGGCACGGTCTTTTTCGGCGCCACCAAGCTGGTGGAATCGCTGGAAGACCGCCTGCCTGCCCGCGCGCTGGTACTCGATCTGAAGAACGTGATCTACGTCGATTCGACCGGCGCCGAAGCGCTCGAAGGACTCAACAAGGCGTGCGAGACGCGAGGGGTGACGCTGATCGTTTCAGGCTTGATGGGGCAGCCGATGGACATCGTGCGCCGCATCGGCCTGTACCAGCGGCTGCAGGGCCATCTGCAACCCGACGTGGCGAGCGCCACGGTGGCTGCCCTGGCCGTGGCGCAGGCGGAGGAGAGGTCCTAGGCGGCGCGCGCGCCGCCCTAGTCGCGAGGGGCCGCCTGATGGCGGCCCCCCTGCTTTTAGCGGAAGACGACGGTCTTGTTGCGGTTGAGCAGGATGCGGTGCTCGACGTGGCTGCGCACGGCGCGCGACAGCACCAGGGACTCGATGTCGCTGCCCACCTGGGTCAGGTCCTGCGCGGTCATCGTGTGGTCCACGCGCTCGATGTCCTGGTCGATGATGGGGCCTTCGTCCAGGTCCGAGGTGACGTAGTGGGCGGTGGCGCCGATGATCTTGACCCCGCGCGCATGCGCCTGGTGGTAGGGGCGCGCGCCCTTGAAGCTGGGCAGGAAGCTGTGGTGGATGTTGATGGCGCGGCCATTCAGCGCGCGGCACATGTCTTCCGACAGGATCTGCATGTAGCGGGCCAGCACCACCAGGTCGATGCCTTCCTTCTCGACCAGGGCCAGCACCTGCTGTTCCTGCTGCGCCTTGGTGTCGGCGGTAACCGGCAGGTGGTGGAACGGGATGCCGTAGGACGCCGCCAGGCTGGCATAGTCGTTGTGGTTCGACACGATGGCGGCTACTTCGGCGTGCAGATGGCCGCTGTGCACGCGGAACAGCAGGTCGTTCAAGCAGTGGCCTTGCTTGCTGACCATGATCAGCAGGCGTTCCTTGCGGCGGGCGTCATGCAGCTTCAGCTCCATGCCGTACTCGGCGGACATGCCATCCAGCCGTGCGCGCAGGTCGTCCGCGGACACGGCGGCGGGCACGTCGAAGTGCACGCGCAGGAAGAAGCGGCCGGTCTCTTCATCGCCGAACTGCTGCGAATCCAGGATGTTGCAGCCCAATTCGAACAACAGGCCGCTGACGCGGTACACGATGCCCGTGCGGTCGGGGCAGGACAGGGTCAGGATGTAGTCGTTGTGCTGCATGGTTCAGGGAAGAGGAGAGAAGGAGAAAAGGGTGATGGCAGTGTAGAGCCCTCCCGCCGGGCCGCCCCAAGGGAGGGCAGCCCCCTCGGGGGGCAGCAAGCACGCGCAGCGTGTGCGGCGTGGGGGCTATCCGGCTTATCCATTCAGGCGGGCCAGCGTCTCTTCGGCCAGGGCCAGGCTGGAGGTCAGCCCGGGGGATTCTATGCCGAACAGGTTCACCAGGCCGGGCACGCCATGCGCGGCCGGACCGGCGATGACGAAGTCGGCCGCCGGTTCGTGAGGGCCGGAGATCTTGGGCCGGATGCCGGTGTAGCCCGGCGCCAGGGCGTCGTCCGGCAGGGCCGGCCAATAGCTGCGCACGGCCTCGTAGAAGACCTCGGCGCGAGCCGGGTCCAGCGTGTAGTCTTCGGTGCCGACCCATTCGGTGTCGGGGCCGAACTTGGCCTGGCCGCCCAGGTCCAGCGTCAGGTGCACGCCCAGGCCCGCATGCTGCGGCACCGGGTAGATCAGGCGCGAGAACGGCGCGCGGCCGGACAGCGTGAAATAGCTGCCCTTGCACAGGTAATCGGTGGGGATGCTGGATGCCGGCAGGCCGTCGATGCGGCGCGCCAGCGCCGGCGCGTGCAGGCCGGCCGAATTGATCAGCACGTTACAGCTCAGGGTCATGCCTTCATCGCCGCCGAACTGCAGCTCGAAACCGCCCTCGGGGCGGACCCGGCCGGACACCAGCGGCGTGTGGAAGACGCACTGGGCGCCCGCGTTCTCGGCGTCGCCCTGGAACGCCAGCATCAGCGCATGGCTGTCGACGATGCCGGTGGACGGCGAGGACAGCGCCGCAGTGCAGCGCAGCGCCGGCTCCAGGCGCATGGCGTCCTCGCCGGAGATGAACTGCAGGTCGTCCACGCCGTTGGCGCGGGCGCGCTGGGCGATGCCCTCCAGCTGTGCGGCCTGTTCCGTGGTGGTGGCGACGATGAGCTTGCCCAGCCGCTTATAGGGCACGCCGCGCTCGGCGCAATAGGAATACAGCAGGTGCTTGCCGCGCACGCAGAGGCGGGCCTTGAGGCTGCCCGCCGGGTAATAGATGCCGGCGTGTATGACTTCCGAATTGCGTGAACTGGTGCCGGTGCCGATAGCCTCGGTGGCTTCCGCCACCAGCACCTCGCGTCCGGACTGGGCCAGCGCGCGCGCGACCGCCAGGCCGACCACGCCCGCGCCGATGACGACGCAATCCACATCCACGCTCATGGTGCTTTCCTTTCCGAACGTGCACCGGCCGGGGTCAGGTCGAAACCGCCGGCATGGAACACCAGCGGCGGCTCGCCGCTATGGCCGCAGCGTTCCACTTCGCCCACCATGATGACGTGGTCGCCCTCGACATAGCGGCTGCGGTTGTGGCATTCGAACCAGGCGGCGCAATGGCCGTCCAGCATGGGCGTGCCGCCCGGCGCGTGATGCACCGTCAGTCCGGCGTAGCGGTCCGGCGTCTTGCCGGTGGCGAAGCGGCGCGCCAGCGCGATCTGCTCCGAACCCAGCACGTTGACGACATAGCGCTCGCACTGCTCGAAGGCGGCCAGCGACGACGAGCTGCGCGACAGGCTCCACAGCACCAGCGGCGGATTCAGCGACACGGAGTTGAAGGAGCTGACCGTCAGCCCGATGGGCGCGCCATCGAGGTCGGCGGCCGTGACGACGGTCACGCCCGTGGCGTAACGGCCCAGCGCGGTGCGGAAAAAGGCAGCGTCAAAATCAGGGGAGGAGGCGGTCATGCAATCGTTGGTTGGGGGCGGGCGCGCGCGGCGCCCGGCATCAAGGCGACAGACGTTCGATCTTCCAGCCCTGGCCGTCCGCGACATAGCGCAGGCGGTCATGCAGGCGTGAAGGCCTGCCTTGCCAGAATTCGAAGGCGGTGGGCTTCAGGCGGTAGCCGCCCCAGTGCGGCGGGCGCGGCGGCTGTTCGCCGAAGCGCTCGCGGAACTCCTGTTCGCGGGCTTCCAGCTCTTCACGGGTGATGGGCTGGCTCTGGCGCGAGGCCCAGGCGCCGATGCGCGAACCGGCGGGCCGGCTGTGGTAGTAGGCGTCCGACTCGTCGTCGGCCACTTTTTCGACCACGCCTTCGATCCGGACCTGGCGTTCCAGCGGCTGCCAGAAGAACAGCAGGCCGGCGCGGGGCTCGGCCTGCAGGTCCAGGCCCTTGCGGGATTCGTAATTGGTGAAGAACGTGAAGCCGCGCTCGTCAAAGCCCTTGATCAGGACGATGCGCGCACTGGGCTGGCCGGTGGCGTCCACCGTGGCCAAGGTCATGGCGTTGGGCTCGGGGACCTTGGCGGCCAGGGCCTCGTCGAACCAGCGGGTGAATTGCTCGAACGGGGAGGCCGCGGCCTGGCCTTCGAGCAGCACGTTCTTGTCGTAGCTTTGACGCAGATCAGAGACGGACATGGGGCTAGTAGTTCAGCGTTGATAACAAGGAGTTTATACCGCCTGGGAGGCGGTACCCTTATTGACCCCGCTCAGGGCGCAGGCAAGATTTTCCGGGCGCGCGCCTCAGGCGCCTTCCGGCAGGACATGCCCGTCCAGCTCCAGCCGGCGCGCGATGGCGTCCAGGCGGGCGTCATGGATGCCCGCGGCGCGCAGCGCCTGGGCGGTCTGCACCACGTATTCGGTGCAGGGGCCGTAGCGTCCTGCGGCCCGGCGCACGATGGCCAGCAGCTCGGGCTCGGGCAGGGCGCGGATGTAGGCCGGGTTGTCCCGGTTCATGATGAAAACCAGCGCCCGGACGGTGCCGGTCTCGGTGCTGCAATTGATCCAGCGCGGCAGGTAGGCGCCAGTGGACATTTCCCGCTCCCAGAGCGCCGGGAAATAAGTCGGCACCTGCTGGCCTGCCAGGCGGTAGACCACCCCCCGGCAGGAGCCGCCGCGGTCCAGGCCGAACACCAGGCCCGGGCATTCCGGAGTGCCGCGGTTGACTCGCGACCACAGGCACAGCGCCCGATGGTGGCCGCGCAGGGTCGCCAGCCGGCGCTCCACGAAGTCGAAATCGGGGCGCCAGATCAGAGAGCCGTAGCCGTATACCCACACGTCTTCGCCAGATTGCCAGTGGCGCAGGGCCTCGTCCAGCGATTCCTGCCGCTCTTGCGGAGTCCAGAGGCGAAAGGGCAGGCTGGCGCCGGCGTTGCCGGCGGCGGGAGGAGAGGACTGCATGTTCACGGCTACGGTTTACGGTCGGATTCGATCGGGGGATTGCGGTTGGCCCAGCCTCCGGCCATCAGGGCCACGGAATAGGCCCAGAAGAGCGGGGCAACGCCAATTACCGCACCGAGCGCGCCGAAGGTCAACGGCAGGGAGACCTGGGATCCGTTGATCAGGGCCATCCGCAGGCCCACCGCTTCGGCGGCGCGGCCCGGTGGGGAATGCTGGTGCAGCAGGGACAGCATGCTCGGTTGGCAGCAGCCCAGGGCCAGTCCAAGGATGAACGACAGCACGATCAGGACGGTAACGTCGGTAAACATCGGGTAAAACATGAAATCGATAGCGGCGGTCGCCATCGCTACCCGCACCAGCGTCCAGGACCGCACGCGGCGCTGGATAAGCGGCAATATCAAGCGGATGACGAAAGTTGCCGCCGCGAAGGACGCAAGAATGACGCCGATCGTGGTGGCCGACAGGCCGATGGCAACGCCGAAGATCGGCACCACGAACAAGTGCGTATCCCAGGCCCCGGACAAAATGGTGTTGACCATCAGGATGCGGCGCAGGGCCGGCACTGCCAGTAATTCGGCAACGCGCCGCTTTTCGGCCTCTTTTTTGCCGGATAGCTGCGAATCCACCGCCTTCAATTGGTGGCGCAAGGCATAGAGTCCCCCCGCTGAGAGCAGTGGGCCGAGGGTCAGCAGGCCGAAGGCCATGCGCGTGCCGAGGTGGTCGATCGCCAGGCCGGCGATCAGCGGCCCCGAAAATCCGGACCCCGCCAGCGCCAGCGACATGAAGGAAAAATTGCGCAGCCGTTGCGCCGGTTCGGCATGGCCCAGCAGGTCTTGCGTGGCGACCTGATGCAGCATGAAGCCGATACCGATGCAACAGGACGCAATAAGCAGGGCGAACTGGGTCTGGGATATGAAGGGCAACGCGGTGCCTGCCGCGACCAGGGAAGTGCCGATGACCAGCGGCCGCACGATGCCGACCCGGTCGACCCAGCGGCCGGCGCGGACCGAGAACAGCATCGGCAGCACCGCGAACACCGCGACCAGCGTGCCGACCTTGAAGGTCGACAACCCCATTTGCAGCGCGGTGAGCGAGACAGTTATCCGTCCCCCTGTAAGCGCCACATGATTCATCATGGCCAGGAGGCACAAAAGCACCGCCCCGGAAAACTCCGGGGAACCAGGTGACGAAGAGGGGGATCTATGAGAAGTGGACACGGATACGGCTTAACTGCGTTCATTCTGGCCATATCGTCGCCCTATGTCGAGGCGAGGCTGTTCCGCAGCGCCGCAAACAGATATTGGCGCCAATCGCACGATAGCGGTCATCTAGGGGTGAAGTCGCATGTTTATTGCGCAAGATGGCGGCACGTTCGCCGCATCTGCGGGCAAGGGGTTTGATGGGCGCCGGACAAAGCGTTGTATCGTTCATGCAACGGAACAATCGGGCGGGCCTTGACGTTCCGCCCCGCTTTACTGTTTTTCACCGTTTCGCCACAGATCGTCGATGGTTCTGGCGGGCGAGACGTTTAGGATGAGCAGGCATCGTGGGCAAGATCGCTTGCCTGGTCCGCAATTCGCAATACCGGCGCCGGCCCGATAGCCGGCGCCACATCCGGCAGGTTCAATGAAAAAGTCCCGCAGCAAGTTCAAGCGCTACTCCCTGATCGCTGTTTTGCTCCTGTTAGCCGTGTTCGGCGTGCGCGCCGCGTTTTTTTCCGCGCCGCCGCCGCCGACTTTCGCCGTGGCCGAAGTCACCCGCGCCAATCTTGAGGATAGTGTCCTGGCCAGCGGCACCATAGACGCCATTGAGCGCGTCAGTGTGGGCGCGCAGGCCACCGGCCAGTTGAAATCCCTGAAAGTGGCGTTGGGCGACCGCGTCAAGAAGGGCCAGTTAGTCGCCGAGATCGACGACATGACCCAGCAGAACGAACTGCGCAACGCCGAGGCCGCCCTGCAGACCCGGCGCGCCGAGCGGGCCGCCAAGGTCGCCATGCTGAAGCAGGCCGAGCTTGCCTTCCGCCGCCAGCGGCAGATGTTGGCGGCCGACGCCAGCTCGCGCGAGTCCTATGAGAGCGCCGAGGCCACGCTGGGGGTGACCCGCGCCGAAATCGCGTCGTTGGACGCGCAGATCGCGCAAGCCGAGATCCAGGTCGACACCGCCCGCGTCAATCTGGGCTACACCCGCATCGTTTCGCCCATCGACGGCATGGTGGTGGCGGTGGTCACCAAGGAAGGCCAGACCGTCAACTCGATCCAGAGCGCACCCACCATCATCAAGGTGGCCCAGGTCGACACCATGACCATCAAGGCGCAGATCTCGGAAGCCGACGTCACCCGCGTGAAGCCGGGCCTGCCGGTGTACTTCACCATCCTGGGCGAGCCCGACGAGCGCTACCGCGCGCAGCTGCGCGCGGTGGAACCGGCGCCGGACTCGGTGCAGAAAGACGACGCGACGGCTTCCCTGACCGGTTCGGCCAGCGGCAGCTCCACCACCGCCGCGGTCTACTACAACGGCCTGTTCGACGTGCCCAACCCGGACGAGAAGCTGCGCATCTCCATGACCGCCCAGGTCTTCATCGTGCTGGGCGAAGCCAAGGACACCGTCGTGGTGCCGGCCTCGGCGCTGGGCAAGCGCGGCGAAGACGGCCGCTACGCCGTGCGCGTGGTCCTGAAGGACAACAAGACCGAAACGCGCCAGGTCCGGATCGGCATGAACAACAACGTCCAGGCGCAGGTGCTGGAAGGGCTGGAGGTGGGCGAGCGCGTCGTGGCGGCGGACGCCGCGCCGGCCGTGGCGCCGGGGGCCTGACATGAGCGGGCCTCTGATCTCGCTGACGGGCGTGCGCCGCGAGTTTCCCGCGGGCGAGCAGACCATCGCGGTTCTCAAGGACATCAACCTGACCATCGAGGCCGGCGAGATGGTGGCGATCGTGGGTGCGTCCGGTTCGGGCAAGTCCACGCTCATGAACATCCTGGGCTGCCTGGACCGGCCGACCCGCGGCGAGTACCGGGTTGACGGGCGCAGCACGGGCGAGCTGGATCCGGACGAACTGGCTGAATTGCGCCGCGAACATTTCGGCTTCATCTTCCAGCGCTATCACCTGCTGTCCGACCTGACGGCGCAAGGCAACGTCGAGGTTCCGGCGGTGTATGCCGGCAAGCAGCGCGAGGCGCGCCTGGCGCGCGCCGACGAACTGCTCAAGCGGCTGGGCCTGGGCGACAGGTCCAGGCACCGTCCCGGCCAGCTGTCCGGCGGCCAGCAGCAGCGCGTGAGCATCGCGCGGGCGCTGATGAACGGCGGCGACATCATCCTGGCCGACGAGCCGACGGGCGCGCTGGACACGCACACCGGCCAGGAAGTGCTGCGCATCCTGGAAGAACTGAACGCCGCCGGCCACACCATCATCATCGTCACGCACGATATGAACGTGGCCCGCCATGCCCAGCGCATCATCGAGATCAGCGACGGCGAGATCGTCGCCGACAAGCGCAACCCCGATGCGCCGCGGACCGAGCGCATCAAGGAAGACGCGCCGGCGCTGGCCGCGAGGCCCGTCTGGCAGGCCTATCTGGACCGTTGCCGCGAGGCGCTGCGCATGGCGCTGCTGGCCATGAACGCGCACCGGCTGCGCACCTCGCTGACGATGCTGGGCATCATCATCGGCATCGCGGCCGTGGTGTCGGTGGTGGCCCTGGGCGAGGGCTCGCGCCGCAAGATCCTGGACGACATCAGCGAAATCGGTACCAACACGGTGGAGATCTTTCCCGGCAAGGATTTCGGCGACGAGAAGGCCGTCAACATCCGCACCCTGGTGCCGGCCGATGCCGATGCCTTGGCGCGAGAATCCTATGTGGACAGCGTCACGCCGGAAGTTTCCACCAGCAACACGCTGCGCTACCGCAACGTGTCGGTGAACGGCGTGATACAGGGCGTGGGCGAGCAGTATTTCCGCGTGCGCGCCATCAAGCTGGCCCAGGGCAAGTTCTTCGACGAAACCAGCGTGTTGCGGCGCGCCCAGGAAGTGGTGATCGACGACGCCACCCGGCGCAAGCTGTTCGGCTCGCATACCGAACCCATCGGGCAGGTGGTGTTCCTGGGATCGATGCCGGCGCGCGTGATCGGGGTGACGCAGAAGAAGGACACCGTCTTCGGCAGCAACGACACGCTGAACGTGTGGGTCCCCTATACCACCGCGCTGTCGCGCGTGCTGGGCCAGCAGCATCTGAAGAGCATCACGGTGCGCGTCAATGACGCTTCGCCGCCCGCCGCGGCGGAACAGGCCATCGTGCGCGTGCTGACGCGGCGCCACGTGACCAAGGATTTCTTCGTGTTCAACACGGACGCGATCCGCAAGACCATCGAACGCACCACCGCCACCATGACTTTGCTGGTGTCCATGATCGCGCTGATCTCGCTGATGGTGGGCGGCATCGGTGTGATGAACATCATGCTGGTGTCCGTGACCGAGCGCACCCGCGAGATCGGCGTGCGCATGGCGGTGGGCGCGCGGCGCAGCGACATCATGCAGCAGTTCCTGATCGAAGCGGTGCTGGTGTGCCTGATCGGCGGCGCCATCGGCATCGTCCTGTCGCTGGGGCTGGGCGTGCTGGTGTCCAAGGCCACGCGCGGTTCGTTCCAGATGGTTTATTCCACGGCATCGATGGTGGCGGCATTCAGTTGCTCGACCTTGATCGGTGTGCTTTTTGGCTATTTGCCGGCGCGCAATGCGGCGCGCCTGGATCCCGTCGAGGCCTTGGCCCGGGAATGAGGAAGATGAAAGCGGTTTCCCCGATCTGCAAACCTGCCGTCCTGGCCTTGCTGCTGGCCCTGGGCGGCTGCGGCAGCCTGCTGCACACCGACTTCGAGCCGCCGTTGACCTCCACGCCCGCGGCCTGGTCCCATGCGCCGGCTGGCAGCGGCCAGCCTGGGCCGCTGGCCGATGGCGGCGAGTGGTGGCGCAACTTCAGCGATCCTACGCTCAACGGCCTGGTCGATGCCGCACTGGCGCGCAACAACGATCTGGCCGCCGCCGCGATCCGGGTGCGCCGGGCCCAGTACCAGGCAGGGATTACCGAGGACAAGCTGTTGCCGCAACTGGGCGGCAGCGCCGATGTGACGCGCAACCGCAATCTGTACGGCGATCGAGCTATCTCCCGGACCAATGCGGCGCAGCTCACCGTCAGCTACGAAGTAGACCTGTGGGGCAAGCTGTCCAGCCAGCGCGACGCGGCGCAATGGGACGCGCTGGCGACCGAGCAGGACCGCCAGAGCGCGGCGCTGTCCCTGGTGGGCACCACCGCCACGCTGTACTGGCAGACCGCCTTCATCAACCAGCGTATCGCCAGCAGCGCCGAGAGCATCGCCTACGCGCGCAAGACGCAGGACCTGGTGCGGGCGCAATACGCGGCGGGCGGCGCGTCGGCGCTGGAGATGGCCGAGGCCGAACAGACCGTAGCCAGCCAGGAGGCCGCGCACGCGCTGCTGGTGCAGCAGCGGGTGGAATACGCGAATGCGCTGGCCATTCTGTTCGACGGCCCGCCGGACCGCATGATGGCCGATCCCGCACGGCTGCCGCAGTATCCGCTGCCGCAAGCCCGCGCCGGCGTGCCAGCGGAACTGCTGGGCCGCCGCCCGGACCTGCGCGCCGCCGAGCTGCGGCTGCGCCAGTCCCTGTCCACGGTCGACGCGACCCGCGCCAGCTTCTATCCGCCGTTGACGCTGACCGGCGCGTTGGGAAGTTCGAGCCCGACGCTGTCCGATGTACTCAAGAACCCGGTCGGTTCGCTGGGCGCGGCGCTGACGCTGCCGTTCCTGCAATGGAACCAGATGCAGCTCAACATCAAGATCTCCAAGGCCGACTACGAAGAGCGCGTGGTGAACTTCCGGCAGGCGCTGTACCAGGCGATGGCGGATGTCGAGAACGCCTTGTCGAATCGCACGCAGCTGCGCTTGCAGGGCGAGCAGCTGGACGCGTCGTTGAAGGCGGCGCGCGAGGCTGAGCGGCTGTACGAAGTGCGCTATCGGGCGGGGGCGGTGCCGTTGAAGGACTGGCTGGATGCGCAGGAGAAGCGGCGGGTGGCTGAGGTTTCCCGGGATGAGAATATGTTGAATCGGTTGGTGAATCAGGTGACGGTTTATCAGGCGCTTGGTGGGGATGATGATGGTCGAGGCGGTTCGGGAGTTGCTGCTGGCGTTGCGGCGGGGTTTTTTGCCGCCGTCCTTTTTATACATCTTCCCGCCCCCGCGACAGAGGGAACCCTCTCGTATGCCGGTCTTTTCTTGTAAAAAAAAAACAAAATTAAACCTGTAAATTCGATTTCTTTTTGATCTGAGATTGTAGCATATCCTGCGAT
>NZ_JCBAMT010000094.1:0-25694 GCF_059760445.1 Achromobacter sp. D7-1
GCGCCGGACGGTCGCCGCGCCGATTACTGGGCGACCGGCTGCAGCCGGACCTTGTCGTCCTTCTTGACGTACTCGAACACCTTGACGCCGTCCGTCTCGATGCCATGATGGCGTTCCTTCGAGAAGTTGTAGGTGGTGTTGACGCCCTGGAAGTCCTTGATCGATTCGATCGCCGCGATGATGGCCTTGGGGTCGGTCGAGTTGGCCATCCTGATGCCTTCGAACAGCACGTTCGCGGCGTCGTAGCCGTTGGACACCGAGATCGCCATGAACAGCTGCGGATTCTCGGAATCGTTGCCCCACCAGCGGTCGGCGCCGTACTTCGCCTTATAGGCCTTGGCGAACTCCGCCGCTGCCGGACGCATGGGATTTCCAAACGCACCGATCATCGTGCCCAAGGTGCCCAGCGTCAGTTCACCCGCGCCTTCCTGGTAGGGCTGTCCCAAGGCGCCATTGGATGCCACCAGCGGCACATTCACGTTCAGCCTGGCCATGGTCCGGCGCAGCACGGCCAGGTCCTTGCCCAGACCGATGGCGGCGATCGCGTCGACGTTGGCGCGCTTCAGGCGCGCAACCTGCGCGGTCATGTCCTGAGCGCCCTGGTTGTAGGAATCGGTCGCGACAGGCTTGGCGCCACCGTTCTTGCCTATGGCGGCGGACAGGTAGTCAACGCCCGTCACGCCGTAGGCGGTGCTTTCATGCACGATGCCGATGCGCTTGAAACGCTTGGCCAGGTATTCGCCCATCGCCACGGCCTCGATGTCGTTCTGCAGCGCGAACGAGAACACGTTGGGCCGCGGCTTCTCCCCGGTCTTCTCGCCCGCGTAGGTCACGACAGGTGTCTGCGCGATCGGATTCATGTAGGGCCGGCCGTCGGCCTGGGCCATGTCGATCACGGCTAGCGTCGGACCGCTGCCCGCCGGGCCGATGATGCCGACGATTTCCTTGTTGTCCAGGATGGCGCGCATGTTCTGCACCGCGCGGTCCGGATTCAACTGATCGTCCAGCAGCATCGCGATCTCGATTTTCTTGCCGTTGATGCCGCCCTTCGCGTTCCATTGCTCGACCGCAAGCTCGACGGCGCGGCGGTTGCCCTCGCCGAACTCGCTATAGGGGCCGGTCAGGGCCGACGTCATGCCGATCTTGACCGTATCGGCCGCCAACGCGGTTCCCGAAACCAATGCCGCCACTGCGACCGCCAGCCACGCAGGCGTGGATTTCCTGTACCAGGACATGTTGTCTCCTCCTAGGTTCTTGCACGTTGTAGTGACGCGCTCCGAGGTCGCGGAGCGCCATCCGCCGGCCTCTCAGCGGGCCGTCTGGATCTCTTTGAAAGCGGCGAGGACATCGTCCAGGTCCGCATCCGGCAGCGCAGCCGCGAATCGTTCGATATGGTCATAGGCGCGCTGCGCCACGCCGGTTTCCTCGCCTATGCCGCGGATCAGCGCCGACACCCGCGTCCGGTCATAGCTGTATTCCGTGTGATCCGTGTCCATCCGCACCGCCAGCGGTTCGCCCTCGCCCTCCAGCTCCGCCTCGATACGGCAGGCCAGCAGGCCGAGTGATTCATCGGCGTGCAGCCGGATCCGCGGGATCAGGCCCGCGACGGCCGCATCGTCGAATTCAGCCATGCGCGCGATGGTCGGGGTCCCGTGCAGCAAGGTCGTGGCGACGCAGAACTGCGTGCTCATCAGCGTCCCCGAAATGCTTCGGAACGGCCCCTCCTTGTCCATGCCCGCATAGCCCACGACGGTGGGGTTCAGATACACGCGCAGGGCCTTGAGCGCGCCTGCGCGCGCACCCAGCAGGTCGCGCAGCCGCAGGCTGGCGCGCACCGGCGTCTGGTTGAGCGCGCAGACAGGGTATGGTTTGAAAGTCACCTTAAGCAGTGACCAATCCTTGCCCAAACGGCCGGCAATGGCGTCGACGTCGCACTCCGTCCTGACAAAGGCCCGGGCGAAGCCGGACGCACCCTCGAAGGCTCCGTCCGCGGATGTGGAACCATGGACCGCCAGCGCCGCCGCGGCCAGCCCGTTGCGCCCGGCCATTCCAACCTGATAGCGCCATTCATCGGTGCCGTCGCCGAAGGACTGCAGGATGCCGCCCGTGAACGAGGCCGCGTTGGACAGGGCCGCGGCGGTCCGATCCACGGACAGCCGCCACAGCCGGGCAACCGCGGCCGCGGCGGCGATCGTGCCGTACAGCGGCGAAGCGCGCAGGCCCACTGCCGTCGTGCGGGCCGAATAGGCCGACTCCAGCGCACCGCCGACCTCGTAGCCCGCCACCAGCGCCGGCAAGAAGTCCTCCATGGCGCCCTCGCCCTGCTCCACCAATGCGGTCAGGAGCGGCAGCAGGATGGCGCCGAAATGCGCCACACCGCAGGTGTCTTCCTGGGCCCGCCCGTGGAACAGCGCGGCATTGGCCAGCGCCGCTCCGGCGACGGTGCTGCGACGGCCGCTGCCCAGCAGCGTGGCGCCGCCGGGGCGCACGCCATCCATGGCCAGGACGGCCTGTTCGGCCACGCCAAAGAACGGCGTGGGGTGCGAGCCCAATGCAATGCCGTAGCCATTGAGTACGCAGGCGCGGGCCTTTTCAACCACTGGCTCCGGCAGGTTTCCGACGACAAGGCTCGTCGAGAACGTCGCGAATTTTCTGGCCAGATTCATTTTTTTCCCCTTGTGTTCCTGTGCTGTTCCCGCCGCGGCGGCATCAGGCGTTGTAGCGGTCCCGCAGTACCCGCTTGAGAACCTTTCCCGAAGGATTGCGCGGCAGTTCCTCCACCACTTTCAGCTCCCGCGGCACCTTGAAATTGGCCACGCGCTTGCGGCAGTAGCCGGCCAGTTCTTCCAACGTCAATGTCTGGCCCGGGTTGAGCACCACCACAGCCGTGATGCGTTCGCCCCATTGCTCGTCGTGCACGCCGATGACCGCCGCTTCGGCGATCTGGGGCATTTCGTAAAGCACTGCCTCGACTTCGCTGGAAGCCACGTTCTCCGCACCGGTCAGGATCATGTCCTTGGTCCGGTCGGTGACGAACAGGAATCCTTCCTCG
This sequence comes from Achromobacter sp. D7-1, assembly GCF_059760445.1. NCBI lineage: Bacteria > Pseudomonadati > Pseudomonadota > Betaproteobacteria > Burkholderiales > Alcaligenaceae > Achromobacter > Achromobacter sp. D7-1. Next base: position 3,053 of record NZ_JCBAMT010000094.1, read on the forward strand.
TCCAGGTAGCCCACATCCCCGCTACGCAGCCAGTCGCCGAAGAAAGCTTCGGCGGTTTTCTCAGGCGCGTTCCAGTAGCCCTTGGTGACCTTGGGCCCGCGCACGCAGATCTCCCCCTTCTCGCCGGCGGGCAACCAGTGGCCTTCGTCATCGGCGATACGGATCTCGACGTGCGGCAGCGCGCGCCCGGTGGAGCCGATCTTCTCGATTTCGCGGCCTGGCTCCATGAGGGTGTCGCCGCTGCACGTTTCCGTCATACCGAAGCCGTCGATGAAGCGGCCGCGCGTGAACACGCGAGTGAAGTCGCGTATGCGGGATTCGGGTGTTTTCTCGCCGCCAGCAATACACCAGCCAAAGGTATCCAGGGCGTACCGTCCAGGGTTCTGTACGGCCAGCACGCGACTCAGCATGACGGGCGCCATCCAGCCGCAAGTCAGCCGGTGGCGTTCAATGGATGCAAGTACCGCTTCCGGATCGAATTCGCGGTGGACGCAGAGCGTGCCACCTACCCACAACACCGCGATGCCCGGCAGATCGAAGGCCCCGACGTGGTAGAGCGGTCCCACCACCAGCAGACGTTCCTGATGCGTCAGGCCCAGCGCGATCACGTGATCGATCGACTTCCAGTGGATGTTGCCGTAGGTGTGCATCACGCCCTTCGGCCGCGAGGTCGTGCCGGACGTGTACATCAGCCGCAGCAGATCATCCTGCGTCGTGGCGGCCGGCTCCGGAACGGCCAGCCCCGGTTTGCCGAGACGGCGCGAGTCGGCCTGCGCAGCGGCGTCGAGCACCACCTTGGGCACTTCGAGCGCCGCCACCTCCGCGAACTCCTCGTCCACAAACAACAGCTTGGCGCGGGCGTCGCCAAGGATGTAGCCGGCCTCGGGCGCCGCCAGACGGTAGTTGACCGGCAGGAAAATCGCGCCCAGATAGCTGGCGGCGAACGCCAGTTCCAGGAAGGCGGCGCTGTTCTTCATGAAGAGCGCGACCACATCGCCGCGGTCGACGCCATGTGACTGGAGCAGCGCAGCCGCCAGGCGGATGCGTTCGTGGAAATCGGCGTAGCTGACCGCTACGTCGCGATAGATGATGGCGGCACGATCGGGCGCGCGCCGGGCGTGGAAGGCGATGGCTGCGCTCAGATTGAACATGGTGGGTCTCCCTTGGATGGCGGCTCGGCGCGGGTGACGACCTGAGCCGGTCCCGCGTCTCGATTCTGGCGCTTCAGTATGACTTCGGCATGCCGAGGTCGTGTATGGCGATGTAGTTCAGGATCATTTCTTCCGACACCGGCGCAAACTTGAACAGTCGCGCGTCGCGCCACAGGCGCTCAACATGGAATTCGCGCGCGTAGCCCATGCCTCCCATGGTCTGCATGCTGCGCTCGATGGCATGGCTGGCGGCTTGCGATCCTATCAGCTTGGCAATGTTCGCCTCGGTGCCATAGGGCAATCCCTGATCGCACAGCGAGGCTGCGTTCAGGTTCATGAGGCGGGCGCACTGCAGTTCCGCATGCGATTGCGCCAGCGGAAACTGCAAGCCTTGGTATGCGCTGATGGGCTTGCCGCCAAACACCTTGCGATCGTTCGCATACTGCACCGCCAGACGTTCCGCCAGCCGACCCGCGCCCACCAGACTGGCGGTCGTGACGATACGTTCGGTGTTAAGCACATCCAGCAGTTCGCGAAAGCCCTTGTCGAGCGTGCCCACCAGTTCATGCGGTTCGATGCGCACATTGTCAAAGAACACCGAGCAGGCGCTGAGCGTCTGGGTTCCCACCTTCTCGATGGCCGAATAGGTCAGGCCCTCGCGTTCGACGTCGATGATGAACATGGAAATGCCATCGGTGGGGCGCGCCCCTTCGACCGGTTTGGCAGTGCGCGCCACGACCAGCATTTTTTGCGCCGCGTCGACGGCGGTGATCCAGATCTTGCGTCCGTCCAACCGCCAGCTGCCATCAGGCTGCGCCGCGGCGAAACTCTTCATCGCCAGCGTGTTGGTGCCGGCGTCGGGTTCGGTGAGCGCCATGCAGAAGTTGATCTTGCCGCTGGTCAGCCCGGGCAACAGCTCCCGCTTCATCTGCTCGCTGCCAAATTTGGAGATCGGCACGCCGCCGAAGATGGGATTGATCATGAACAGCTGGCCCAGCGTCGAACCACCGCCGCCTGCGGAAAGCTCCTCCACAATGAGCGCCAGCTCCACCATGCCCAGGCCCGATCCGCCATGCTCCTCGGGCAGGGCCGCGCCCGCCAGGCCGGCTTCGCAGATGGCCTGCCAGCACGCCTGGGGGAAGGCATTCTTGCGGTCCTGCTCATACCAGTAATCCACGCCATACGTTTCACCGATGCGGCGCGCGGTCTCGACGATCAGCTTCTGCTCGTCCGAAAGCGAAAAGTCCATTTGATCTATCCTTGAATAGGGGTGCGCAGCAGCCGGTACGGGTCCTGCAGCAACTCGATGACGTAGTTGAGGAATTTCAGCGCGCCGGCGCCATCGTGCAGCCGGTGGTCCGCCGCCAGCACGAGGCCCATTTCGCGCCGCAAGGCCGGCGCGCCTTGCGCGTCGGGCCGGAACACCTCGCGGATGCTGCCCACGCCCAAGATCGCCGACTGGGGCGGATTGATGATGGGCGTCATGTATGTGACGTTGAACATGCCGGCGTTGGAAATTGAAATGGCCCCGCCGCTCATGTCGTTGCGGGTGGCATTTCCCGATCGCACGCGCTCCAGCAAGGCGTCCGACTGCCGCGCGATGCCATCCAAGGTAGCGCCTGCCAGGCCATGCAACACCGGCGCCATCAGGCCGCGTTCGGTAGTGACCGCCACGCCTATGTCGATGTCCTGGAACTGCACGATGTGGTCGTCGTTCCAGATGCGGTTCTGTTGCGGCAAGGCCGCAAGCGCCCGCGCCACGGCGGCAATGACGAAGTGGTTCAGCGTCAGCCTGGGCGCATCGGGCTGGCCATTCAAGCGGCCGCGCAAGGCCAGCAGTTCGCTGACCTCGGCCTCGGCCGATAGATAGAAGTGCGGAACCTGCTTGGCCTGCGTCATGCGCCGGGCCATGGACTGCACCAGTCCGCTGGCGACGATGCGCTGTCCGCCGTCCATGACAGGAACAGCTTGTTCAGCGGCATTCTCGACCTGTGCGGCCTGCCCCGGTTCGCCCGCCTGACGCACGTCCGCAGCCTTGATGCGCCCGCCCGGCCCGGTACCGCCAACTTTCGCCAGATCCACGTCCAGTTCGCGGGCCAGGCGCCGGGCCAGCGGCGTGGCCACGATCCGACCGCCAGCGGCCGTAGCGGGTTGTACCGGCGTCTGCGCCGCCAGCATGGGCGCAGAAGCGGAGGTTGTCCCGTCCCCGCCTGCTGCATCTGACTCCAGGTCCGACTTCTGGCCCGGTCCGGTCCAACGCGCGACCACGGCGCCCACCGGTACCGTTACACCGGCCGGCACGAGGATCTCGCCGATCAAACCATCCGCCTCGGCCGCGATTTCGCTGGCGACCTTATCCGTTTCCACCACGAACAGCGGATCGCCGGCTTTTACCTGGTCGCCGGCGGCCACGCTCCATTCGATCAGCATGCCCTCGGTCATGGTCAGGCCGAGCTTAGGCATCAGAAGGTCATTCAGCGCGCCCATGGGCTATTGCCCTGCGAAGCGCGCTTCGCGCTTTTCAAGGAACGCGCCGACGCCTTCATGGGCATCGCGCGTGTCCAGCACCAGACCTATCATGGCCTGCTCGTGCGCCAGCGCATTGGCCAGCGGCATATCGGCGCCATCGCGCAGGGTGCGCTTGAGCAGCTTGAGCACCAGCGGCGACTTTCCTGCGATCTGTTCCGCCAGCGCCAGGACCTGCGCCATAAGTTGGTCCTTCGGCACCGCGCGATTGGCCAGGCCGATGCGCACCGCTTCGTCTGCGCTGATGCGCCCGCCGGTAAACATGAGTTCCTTCGCCAGGCAAGGCGCGACTTGCCGGATGATGCGCTGCGTGCCGCCCGCGCCGGGAAACAGGCCCAGGTTGATCTCCGTCAGCGCAATCATGGCGCTGTCGGCCAGGATGCGCAGGTCCATCGCCAGCAACAGTTCGGTGCCGCCGCCGAGCGCCCAGCCATTGACCGCGGCGATCGTGGGTTTGTCGCTGATTTCGATGCGCCGGAATACGCGATGGATATCTTCGGCAAACTCCTGGTAGTGCGCCAGGCCCTGGCGCGAGTTCAGGTCCGCCAGATCGCCCCCGGCCACGAACGATTTTTCCCCCGCGCCGGTAATGACGATGACGCGGCAATCTTCGCGGGCCTCCAATGCGGCGAATGCCCGTTCCAGTTCAATCAAAGTCGGAATATCCAGCGCGTTATGCACCGTGGGGCGGTTTATCGTGATGATGCCCACGCGGTTGCGGACGTCGGTAAGAATGCTGGGTTCGTTCATGCTGTCTCCAGGGATCAGGCGCAAAGCTTGCGCGCCGCGGCGATGACATCGGCCTCTTGGGGCTGATACTGTTCTTCGAGCGCCGGCGCGAAGGGCACCGGAACAAAGGGGGCCGCGACGCGGACGATAGGCGCATCGAGCTCGTCGAAGCCAATATCGGCCATGCGCGCGGCAATCTCTGCGCCCACGCCGAATGCCTCGACCGCTTCGTGCACGATAAGCAGCCGATGGGTGGACTTGATCGAGGCCAACACCTCCTGCTCGTCCCAGGGTTGGATACTGCGCAAGTCCAGCACCTCGGCCTCGATTCCGTCGGCTGCCAGGACCTCGGCGGCCCGCAATGCCTTGTGCACGGTCGCGCCGTAACTGACTATGGTCAGGTCGCGGCCCGGGCGCGCCACACGCGCCTGGCCTAGCGGTATTGGCCCGGCGTTGTCCGCCACTTCGCCCTTGAGGGCGTACAAGGCCTTGTTCTCCACGAACACCACCGGGTCCGGGTCGCGGATCGCCGACTTCAGCAGGCCATAGGCGTCGGCGGGGTTGCTGGGGCACACCACCTTCAATCCAGGGATATGGGCGAACCACGCTTCCAGACATTGGGAATGCTGCGGGCCGGCGCTGATGCCGCCGCCGTGCGGTGTGCGCACCACCAAGGGCACGCTGGCCTGTCCGCCGAACATGAAGCGGGCCTTGGCAGCCTGATTGACCAGCGCGTCCATGGTCAGTGTCATGAAATCCATGAACATGATTTCAAGCACCGGCTTCAAGCCGGACAATGCCGCCCCCACGGCCGCATTGGCCATGGTGGCTTCGGAGATCGGCGTGTCGCGGATGCGGTCCGGACCGAATCGGGCATGCAGCCCGCGGGTCACGCCGAACGGACCGCCGGCTTCGGCTATGTCTTCTCCGAACAGGAATACCGTGGGATCTTCCTCCATGCACTCGGCCAACGCGCGGTTGATGGCATGGGCAAAACGTAGTTCAGCCATCTCAGTTTGCCTCGATAGGGGTGTAGACATCGTTGCAGGCCGCGTGCCAGATCGGTTGGCGGCCCAGCCGCGCGCGCTCCACCGCTCGCTCGACCTGAGCCTGGACCTCGTCGAAAACCTGTTCACGCTGCGCCTTGGTCACCCCTTTCTTGTCCAGCGCCGCTTCGAAGCGCGCCACCGGATCGTGCTCGCCCAAGCCTTCGATCTCTTCCGAAGGGCGGTACTTCTGGGGATCGCCTTCGTAATGGCCACGCCAGCGGTGGGTGATGCATTCCAGTACCCGCGGGCCTTCGCCGGCGCGTATGCTGGCCACGGCAGCGCTTGCGGCCTCGGCGACCCGCAGCACGTCGTTGCCATCGATTTTTTCGTGCGGAATGGAAAACGCGGCCGACAGCTTGTCCAGCGGTGCGACGAACTGCTTATGGGTGGGGGAGAACTCGGCCCAGCCGTTGTTTTCGCAGAGAAACAGCAGCGGCAGACGCCACAGCGCGGCCAGGTTGAGGCTTTCGTGCAGCACGCCTTCAGCCATGGCGCCGTCACCGAAAAAGGCCACCGCCAGGGAGTCCTTTTTCCTGACCTGATGAGCCAACGCGCTGCCCAGGGCTATCGGTATGCTGGCGCCAACAATGGCATTGGCGCCCAGCATGCCGATGGACAAGTTGGCCACGTGCATGGAGCCGCCGCGGCCCTTGCAGATGCCTTCCTCGCGCGCCATCAGTTCCAGGAAGAACTCTTCGATGTCGATGCCCTTGGCTAACGCGTGCCCATGCCCGCGATGGGTCGAGGCGACGGTATCGTCTGGCCGCAGCACCATGCCCATCGCGGCAGCAACGGCTTCCTGGCCGATGCTCAGGTGGATGAAGCCGGGGACTTCCCCATCCGCGAACAAGCGTCCCAGCCTCAGTTCCGCCAATCGGATGCGCAACATGCGCCGGTACGCGTCCAGCAACTGCTCTTTGTTGGCGCTAGCCACCATTGCCTCCTCGTAACAACCGTTCTCTGGTTCGACGCGGCGTGCTGGCCGCCGCTTCGTTACATATAAGTTATCAGTCGGTTAATTTACTAACCGTACGGTTAGATGAATCATAAGCAAAGGTTCTCGCGAACGTCAATCAGGTTTTTCAGGGAGTCTTGGCCGCGCCCGGACGGACGGCAGCCGCCCTGCCCCTTGCGGTCAAGGAGCAGGGACTTATCGAGGGCAGAGATTCAGAGAATCAGGCGCGGCCGCCGGACAAGGCGCGCGTGATCAGCACGGCGCGGTCGCGCAAGTCCGCCCCCAGGCGTTCCAGGGCGTCGCCCGAAACCTGCGCGCTGAAACCGACCGCGCTGATGGCCATGGCCGGTTTGCCGAACTCGTCGAGCACGGCGGCGGAAACGGTGCTCACGCCCTTCACATAGTTGCCGGCGTCCACCGCATAGCCCTTGTCGCGCGCTTCCCGAACGCCTTCCAGATATTCCTGGAAAGGGGGCTTGTCATCCCACCTCAGGTTATCGAAACGCTGCCGCAATTCCTGATCGTCCAGGCCTGAATGGGCCGCCATGCAACGGCCCAGCGCCGCTATGTACATGGGCAAACGTTGGCCCACGCTCATGTGCACCCGCACGGAACTGTCGGTGTCGGCGCGATCCACGAGCACCACGCGTTCGTTGGAGGTGCGCTGCCAGAGCGTCGCCGTGACGCCGTGGCCGCGCGCGATGTCACGCAAATGCGGGTGCACCAGTCGCACGTAGGATCCCTGCTCCAGCACGCCCTTGGCCAGCTCGACCAATCCCAAGGCGATGGAGTATGTCTTGGTGGCTTCATCGAACGTCACCAGGCCTTCATACACCAACGTCTTGAGGAAGTTGTAGCAAGTGCTGGAATTGAGCTGAAGATCGCGCGCCACCCGGGTGACCCCGACGCCCGAGGGCGCGGCGCTCAGGTAACGCAGGACGCGCAACCCGCCCACGAGGGCGCCCACGAGTTTTTCCGGTTGTTCAGTCGTCATTCTGAAGACAGAGAATTTCTCTGGATAGGAAAGAGCAAAAATTGTGACACAGAGCCCCTGCCCACACAAACCAGACCGGCCTCTGTCAGTCGGCGCGCTTGGCGCGCATGCCGGCAAGATAGGCGCGTATCTTTTCCTGCACGCCAGGCCGGCTGAAGTTCTCGTGCATGAGCGGCTCCAGCGCCTCGATACGGTCGATGCCGGGATCGGGCGGCTCCAGCAGCAGGCGCGCATTGCGGGCTATCGACAAGGCTTCCCGGCGCGCCAGGTAGAACGCCAGGCGGTCAGCGGCAAACCGCTCGAAATCCTCGACCGGGAGCACATCGGTTACCAGTCCCAGCTCGCGCGCGGGCGCCGCCTCCAGCAGCTGGCCGCTCAGACACAGCTGCCTGGCCCGCGCGGCGCTGATCTTGGTTTCCAGCGCGGCCTGGACCATGACGGGATACATGTTGAAGGCGATTTCCGGACACGCGAGCGTCAGATCGGCCGCGGCGATGACGATATCGGTCATCGCCAGCAGAATGACGCCGGCGCCAGCGGCCTTGCCCCGGGCTAGCGCCAGGATGGGCGCCGGGCAGCGCGCCATGGCTGCCATGAGTTCGCGCAAGCCCTGGCCCTGCGCCTCCAGCAACGCCGGACTGCGGACGAACTCCTCGATATCGCCGCCGGCGCAGAACAGGAAAGGCGAGGCGCTGCGCAGAACGATCAGGCCGATGCCGTCTTGCTGCGCGCTTTCGACCGCGCGCCGCAAGACGGCGAGCATCTCCACGTTCAAGGCGTTGGCCTTGGCGGCCCGGTTCAATATGAGCGTGCGTACGCCATCGGCATCGTGAACCTGGACAAAGTGCGCGGCGTCCGTCATTCGAATCTGCTTACCACGGCATCGAGCACCCAGGCCTGGCCACCGCTCACTGCCAGCGGATTGATCTCGATCTCGGCGAGGTCTGGCCGCATCAGGAATACCTCGCACAAGCACGCGATCTGTCGCGCCAGGGCGGGCAGGTCGACCGCGCCGCGGCCGCGGAATCCTTGCAGCAACCTGGCCGAACGCAAGCTCTCGATCATCTCCTGAATTCGCGACGGATCCAGAGGCAACAGGCGGCTGGCCACGTCGGGGTCCAGTTCCACCTCGACGCCGCCACGGCCCAAGGTCAGCATGGGGCCGAATCTGGCATCGCGGCGCAGCCCCAACAGCAATTCATGATCGAAACGCTGCATGGATTCGAGCAGGATGCCCATCGCCTTGATGCCCCGGTCGCGCGCGATTCCGCGCAGGCGCAGCAGCGCCTCGCGCAACTGCTCATCGTCGGAGATTCCCAGCACCACGCCGCCTATGTCGCTCTTGTGCAGAACCTCATTGGCCTGCAGCTTGGCGACGACCGGATAGGACAAAGGCGCGGGCAGCCCATTGGGCAGGTCGCCGTCCACCAGCACGCCGTCGGGAATGCCGACAACACCGAGTTCGCGCAACAGTCTCTTGCTATCGCACTCCGCCAGGAATATGGTCTGACCGGCCGGCGCCATGGCGCATGGGCGTTCCGGCAGCGCAGGCGCCGTCAGCGCCGCGTGGCGCAGCCCGTTCAGGCGCACCGCGGCGCCCAGGGCCGCGACCGCTGGCGGGATATCGCGGAACACGGGGATTCGCGCCTGCTCCAGCACAGTCACCGACTCTTCCTTGGCGCCTATCCAGATCACGAAGATGGGCCGATGGGTACGCTGGCGAGCCTGGGCGATGGCGTCGGTGAACGCCGTCGCGATGCTGTGCATCAGGCCAACGAACAGCACGATGGCGTCGTTGCCCGGATCGCGCGCCACGGCTTCCAGCGCCCGCGAAATACTGGCCGTGTCCTGCACGACATTACCCGTCAGATCCAGCGGATTGGCCGCCTTGACGAAGGAAGGCAGCACCGGCGCCAGCGCCTCAGCTGTCTGCGGTGCCAGGGCGGGCAGTTCGAGCCCCCAGCGTTCGGCTTCATCGGCGATGAGCACGCCCGCACCACCCGACACGGACATGACAGCCAGGCGCTTGCCTTGCGGCACGCTATCGAACAGGAACAGCCGGGCCACGTCCATCATCTGGCCCAGCGAATCCACGCGCAAGGCGCCGTGCTGGCGCAGGCAGGCGTCATACAGCGTGTCATCGCCGGCCAGTGCGCCTGTATGCGAAGCGGCCGCCGCAGCGCCCGCGCGCGAGCGGCCGGCCTTGATCGCTATGACAGGCTTGCCAGCGGCCGCGGCGCGCAGCAGGGCCCGCCGGAACGCCTCGGCATCCCTGATGTCTTCGACGTAGAGGCCGATGACGCGCGTCAGCGGATCGTCGGCCAGATACGCAACGGCCGCGGCCGCATCCATATCGCACTCATTGCCGGTCGTGATCCATTTGCTGAATCCCAAGCCCGACCGCAGGCAGATATCCATCCAATATGCGCCCAGCGCCCCGCTCTGGCTGACGAAGGCGAAACCGCCCTGCTTGATCGGCGTCTCCTCCAGCGCGGTGGTAAAGGAAGCGATGAGTCCGGTGGCGCTATTGGCCACGCCCAGGCAGTTGGGGCCGAGCACCGTGACGCCTTTGGCGCGCGCAAGTTCGCCCAGCCGTCGCTGCAGCGCGGCGCCCTCCTCGCTCGTTTCGGAAAAGCCCGACGAGAACACCACGAACGCCTTGACGCCCGCTGCCGCACCCTCGCGGATCACATCCTCGACCAGCGCCGCCGGCGTACCGACGATGGCCAGATCCACGGGCTCGCCTATCGCGGCCAGCGAGGGATAGCTCTTGAGGCCCTGCACCTGGTCGCGCGTGGGATTGACCGGAAACAGCTTGCCCACGAAGCCGCGCGACAACATGTAGGCCAAGGGGCGGCCCGCGATCTTGCCCGGGTCGGCGGAAGCCCCCACGATGGCCACGCTGCGCGCCTCCAACACGGCTGCCGCACGCGCGGCCCCCTCCGGCGCCAGCGGCATGGCGGTCGCGGCGCCGCCGGCGATAGTCACGTCGTCCGTCATTTCAGTTCGCATCGATGCCTGCCGTCTTGATGACCTGGGCCCAGCGCTTCATCTCGCCGTCCAGGAACTCGCTGAAAGCCTGCGGCGCCGAGGCGACCGGAATGACGCCCTGCCCCAGCAGACGCTTGCGCACCACGGGATCTTCGAACTCCGCGCGCACCGCTCCCTGCAGCTTTTCGACGATACCCTTGGGCACGCCGGCCGGGGCAACCAGACCCAGCCAGGTGTTGCCGTTGAAACCCGGCAAGCCCGACTCATTCAGCGTGGGATAGTCTGGATAGGCCGGCGACCGCTCCAGGCCGGTAATGGCGATCAGCTTCAGCTTCCCCGACTTTACATAGGGTTCGGCCGAAAGCGCGTCGACGAACATCACCGACAGCGAACCGCCGAGCAGGTCCGTCAGTGCCTGGGCGCTGCCCCGGTAGGGCACATGCACCAGCTTGATGCCAGCCGCCTGCTGCAGCAATTCGCCTGACAGATGGTTGGATTGCCCGACCCCTGCGGACCCGTAGGTCAGGGTACTCGGCTTGGCCTTCGCCAGCGCGATGAATTCCTTCAGATTGGACGCTGGAATCGACGGATTGGCGACCAGGAAGTTGGTCAGCTCCACCATCTGCGTAATGTTGCTGAAGCCGCGCGCCGTGTCGTACTGCAGCTTGGCGTACATGCTGGGGTTGATTGCGTGGCTGGTCGCCACCGCTCCCAGGGTGTAGCCGTCGCCCGGCGCGCGGGCCACCGCCTGCGTGCCGATGGTACCGCCGCCGCCCGGCAGGTTCTTGACCACCGCGGGCTGGCCCAGGCGCTCGATTCCGTGCGCGGCAGTGCGCGCGATAGTGTCCAGAATGCCGCCGGCCGAAGAGGCCACGATCACCTCGATCGGCTTGGAGGGGTAAGCAGGCTCGGAGGCCGCCGCACCTGAGCCCAGGGCCATAAAGGCAGCCACGGCGGCGCTGGCCACCCGCGATGAGAATGAGGATTGAAGCAGAGGTCTTCCGGTCTTCATATTGTCTCCTTTATTCTTTATAGCGAATATTTATCTTTATAGCGAATAAAGTCTAGGATTGACCCTTTGGCTTGTCAAGAACAAAACCGAACACCCCAATGATTGACGCATCAACGAACGCTGGCTATTATATTTTTTCACGAGAATATTTTTCTCTATAACGAATATCTAGCCGCCCGAGATTGATGATAGCGGGCGTCATCCGCAGAGACAAAAGGAGCCTATCCGTGAGCTTGAGCTTTGCCTTTTCCACCGAGCACGAAGCCGTCCGCGACACCGTGCGGCGGCTTTGCCAGGACGAACTCTCCTCCCTGGTCTTCGACGCGGAAGAACAGGAAGCCTTCCCCAAGCACGTATTCCAGCGCTGGGGCGACCTGGGCCTGCTGGGCGTGCGCTACCCGGAAGCCGATGGCGGCAGCGGCCTGGACAAGGTCAGCGATTGCATCGTGCGCGAAGAGCTGAGCTATCTGTCCCAGGGGTTCGCCTCGACCTGGTCGGCGCACACCCATCTAGGCATCTGGCCCATCTGGAAGGCCGGCACACCCGCGCAGAAGGCCCGCTTCCTGGCACCGGCGCTGGCGGGACGAAAAGTGGCCGGATTCGGCCTGAGCGAACCCGACGGTGGCTCCAACGTGCGCGCCATGAAGACGCGGGCCGAACGCGTCGAAGGCGGCTGGCGCCTGCACGGCAGCAAGCTGTACATCACCAATGCGCCCTTCGCCGACTTCCTGCTGGTGGCCGCACGCACCAGCCCCGAGCTCCGCCCGGAATCGATCAGCCTCTTCATCGTCGAGCTGCCCAATCCGGGCTTCGATATTTCCAAGCTCAAGAAGGAAGGGATACGCGCCTCGGAAACGGCGTTGATCCACATCGACGACGCCTTCGTGCCCGACGACTGCCTGCTGGGCGAGACCGAAGGCACGTATCCGCTGATCCTGGAATCGCTCAGCGAAAACCGCGTAGGCGTGGCGGCCAATGCGCTGGGCATGGCGCGCGCCGCCTTCGACGCCGCCACCGCCTACGCCAACGACCGGCTGGTGGCTGGCAAGCGCATCGGCCAATACCAGGCCATCGGCCACAAGCTCGCCGAAATGTCAGCGCAGATCGAGGCGGCGCGCTGGCTGGTCTACTACGGCGCCTGGCGGGTCGACCAGGGAACCCTGGACGCCGCCACCGCCGCGCGCGTCAAGCTGGTCGCCAGTGAAACCGCCGTGTCGGTCAGCGAACAGGCCATCCGCATATTCGGCGGCGCCGGCATCATGCGCGAATACCCGGTGGGCCGCATCCACCGCGACGCTCTCGTCTACATCATCGGCGAGGGCACCAGCGAAATCCAGAAGAACATCATCGCCAACAGCCTGGGGTTCAAGCCATGAACGACTTCGTCCTGCGCGAGCGCCGCGGCGCGACGCTCATCATCACCCTTAACCGCCCCGAACGGCGCAATGCCTTCGACCTCGATGTGCGCCAAAGCCTGGCTGAAGCCGTCCTCGAAGCGCGCGACGACGATGCCGTGAAGGCGGTAGTCATAACAGGCGCCCAAGGCGTGTTCTGCGCGGGCGGCGACCTGAAATCGCTGTCCGAAGCCAAGCGCCCGGTCTACAAGGACCGGGACCGCATACGCCGCCTGCATACCTGGTTCCACGAACTGGTCAACCTGGAAAAGCCCGTCATCGCGGCGGTGGACGGCCCCGCCTTCGGCGCCGGCTTCAATCTGGCGCTGGCCTGCGATTTCATACTCGGCACCCCCGCAGCGCGTTTCTGCGCCGTGTTCGGACGCATCGGCCTGGTGCCCGACCTGGGCGGCTTTTTCCTGCTGCCGCGCATCGTCGGGCTGCAACGCGCCAAGGAACTGGTGTTCTCTGCGCGCGAAGTGGATGCCGATGAAGCGCGCGCACTCGGCATTCTGTACGGTATCGTCCAAGCGCCGTCCTTGCTGGACGAAGCTTTGGCGCTTGCCGCCCGCTTCCATAGCGCCTCGACCGAGGCGCTGGGCATGTCCAAGAACATCCTCAACCGCTCCTTCAATCTCGACCAGAATACGCTGGCGGAACTGGAAGCCCATGCGCAGGCGTTGGCCTTGCACACGGCCTATCATGACGACGCCGTGGCACGCTTTCTGGACAAGCAGCCCCTCGCGTTCAACTGGCCCGCCAAGCCCGGCAAGGACGGCGCCGCATGAGCATGAACGCCTACATCACCGGCGCCTGCGATACCCGCGTCGGCGAGCTGCCCGGCTCCAGCTGCATGGGCCTGCACGCGGAAGCGGCATTCGGCGCGATACGCGATGCTGGCCTGGAGGCCGGCGATATAGACGGCGTGCTGTGCGCCTACTCGTTTACCGAACCCCACCTGATGCTGGGCTCCGTGTTCTGCGAATACGCCGGATTGAGCCCGAAATTCTGCACCGCCATACAAGCTGGCGGAGCCAGCGCCTGCATCATGGTCATGCAGGCCGCTGCGCTGGTGGCCAGCGGCCAGTGCAACCATGTTTTGGTCGTGGCGGGCGACAACCGCCTGACGGGGCTGTCTCGCGACGGCGCGGTGGCAGCGTTGGCCGAAGTCGGCCACCCCCAGTTCGAGAGGCCCTTCGGCATCAGCGTGCCGGCCTCCTATGCGCTGGTCGCGCAGCGCTACATGCATGATTACGCTGTGACGTCCGAGCATCTTGCAGCCATCGCGGTGGAGCACCGCCGCCATGCCGGGCGGCACCCCAAGGCGCACAAGCGTGAACCGATTTCCATCGACGACGTATTGAACTCCCGCGAAATCAGTACGCCGCTGCGCATGCTCGACTGCTGCCTGGTTTCCGACGGCGGCGCGGCGCTGGTGATCAGCCGCCGCCCCCGCAGCGATGGCCTGCGCCCCGCCATCGAGATCCTTGGGGCGGGCCAGGGCCATACGCACGAACACATTGTGTCCGCTCCCAGCCTGGTCGACTTCGGCTGCAAGGCCTCGTCGGCGCGTGCGTTCGCGGCGGCGGGGCTGAAGCCGGCCGATATCGATGTCGCGCTCATCTATGACTCGTTCACCATCACCTTGCTGGTCGAACTGGAATCCATTGGCTTCTTCGCTCGCGGCGAAGCCGGGCCTGCCGCCCTGCAAGGCGAGCTGGGCCTGGGTGGCGCGTTGCCCTGCAATACGCACGGCGGCTTGCTGTCCTATGGTCACTCCGGCGCGGCCGGAGGCATGTTCCACGCCGTCGAAGCCGTCCACCAGCTGCGCGGCCAGGCCGACGAACGCCAGGTGGATGGCGCCAGACTGGCCTTCGTGCATGGGGACGGCGGCATCCTGTCCGCCCATTGCTCACTCGTCCTGGGAGCCGCCTGACATGGAAAAACCCTCGATACGCCCCACCGCCGAAACCCGGCCCTTCTGGGATGGCTGCCGCGACGGCAAACTGCGCTACCAGACCTGCGCCGATTGCGGCGCGGTGCAGCGCATTCCGCGCAGTGTCTGCACCCATTGCCATGGACTGCGACTGGACTGGAACGAGTCCGCCGGCTTGGGCACCGTGCTCAGCCACACCACGGTGCATCGCGCCCCGACACCGGCTTTCAAGACCGAAACGCCCTATGTGATCGCCCTGGTCGACCTGGACGAGGGATTCCGGCTGATGGTCAACACGCGCGGCGGCGCCAACCCGCCTCTCGCCATCGGCCAGCGGGTGCGGATCGGATTCGAGCCCCGCGGCGACTACCTGCTGCCGATCGCGGAACCGGAGATGCCATGAGCACGCTGTACACCTATGACAGCTTCACTCCCGGCTCGATGCTGGGCGATTGGGAAGAACCCCTGGACGCCAGGCTGCTGGCGCTCTGGGAACGCCTGTTCGGCTCGCACGCGCAGGACGCGCCTGCCCGGCAGGCTGGCCTGGCCGTCGCGCTGATGATGCGCGCCTACCTGAACGTGGTCACGCCGCGCCCGCCCGGCAACATTCATGCGCGGCAGGCGCTATCCGTCCTTGGTCTGCCGCAGGCCGGCGAGCGGATCCGCTCCACGGTGCGCTGCGTAAGCAAGGAAATGCGGGGCGAACGCCGCTACCTCCAGTTGGAAGTCGCCGGCGAGGGCGCGGCGCGACGCCCCCTGTATACCGGCCGCATGAACCTGATCTGGGCCGCCTAGGACATGCCATGACGCCTACCCTTGAAGCAGTCTCCATGACGGTCACGCAGGCGGACATCGATCTCTACGCCGAACTGACCAACGACTTCAATCCCCTGCACGTAGACCCGGCGTTCGCTGCCGCCACACCCATGGGCGGCACCATCGCCCACGGCACGCTATCGGTCAACCTGATCTGGCAATCACTGGCGCGCACCTTTGGCGCCGGCGCCCTGGAACGCTTCGATCTGGACATCCGCTTTCTCAAGCCGCTGCACGCCGGCAGCCTCATCACCGCCGGCGGCGAGCGCCTCGCCGATTCGCCGGGACACTATGACGTGTGGGTCAAGGATACCGGCGGCGTCGCGCTGATCGCCGGCCAGGTAGCGCTCGCCGGCGCCGGCACGCCGACCGCCAACTGAACCAACCAGGAACCGCCATGCACTTCACCCACGAACATCGAGAACTCGAGCGGACCACCCGTCGAATCATCGCCGAACACCTCGATCCCTATCTGGACGAATGGGAGGCCGAGCAGATATTCCCCGCCCACCGCGTCATGAAGGCATTGGGTTCCGCGGGCTTGCTGGGCATAGGCAAGGCCGCGGAGTACGGTGGCATGGAGCTGGACTTCAGCTACGAAATGGTCTTCGCCGAGACCCTGGGCGAAGTCCGGTCCAGCGGGCTGACCTCGGCCATCGGCGTGCAGAGCACGATGTGCACCCCGGCCTTGGCGCACCACGGCAGCGATGCGCTCAAACGCGAATACCTGGCACCGACCATCGCGGGCGACCTGGTCGGCTGCATCGGCGTGAGCGAAGCCTCGGCGGGGTCGGACGTGTCGCAGATCAAGACCTGGGCACGGCGCGACGGCGACGACTACATCATCAACGGATCGAAGATGTGGATCACCAATGGCGTCCAGGGCGACTGGATCTGCCTGCTGTGCAATACCTCGCAAGAAGGCGGGCCGCACAAGAACAAATCGCTCGTCATCGTGCCGTTGAAATCGCCTGGCGTCAGCGTCTCGCGCAAGCTGGACAAGCTGGTCCTGCGCGCCTCGGATACCGCCGAATTGTTCTTCGACGACGTGCGGGTGCCGGCGAGCAACCGCATCGGCGAAGAGAACATGGGCTTCATCTACCAGATGGAGCAGTTCCAGGAAGAACGCATGTTCGTGGCGGCGCGCAGCATGCGGTCCATGGAACGGGCCATCGAAGAGACCATCGAATATGCGGGCCAGAGGCAGGTATTTGGCGGCACGATCCTGTCCAATCAGGTCGTGTACCACAAGCTGGCCGAGATGCAGACCGAGATTCAGGCCCTGCGCTCGCTGCTGTACCGCGCCATCGATCTATACATGAATGGCCAGGATATCGCCCAGTTCGCCTCCATGGCCAAATACTATGCGGGCAAGCTGTCCATGAAGATCCCCAACGAATGCCTGCAATTCTGGGGTGGCCAAGGGGTCATGAACGAAAACTGGATTTCGCGCGCCTATCGCGACTTGCGGCAGACGGCCATCGGCGGCGGCGCCAACGAGATCATGCTGGAGGTCATCGCGAAGACCATGGGTATACATCCCGGCAAACGTGCATAGCGCCAGCGTGTTCTCAGCCCGCCCCGCCCCGCTGCGCCATATACGCATGCCGGAAGTAGTCCCGCACCACCTGCATGGCGGGCGACACTTCCGCCCCCCGCCGCCAGGCCAGCCCCACGTTCATGGGCGGGATCGGGTCCTTCAGCTGGACGGTCTCGATGCGGCGGCCTTCCAGCGACCAGGGCCGGTACACCATGTCCGACAGCAGCGCCACGCCGCTGCCGTTGGCCACCATGCTGCGCACCGCTTCGACCGACGAGGTGCGCAGCCGCACGTCGGGCTTGAACGGCGTTTCGTTCCAGTAGCGCAGGGCGGTGTAGGCCGCCTCGTCCACGGTCAGCATGATGAACGGCTCGCGCGACACGTCCTCCAGCGTCACCGCATCCGCCGCCAGCAGCGGATGCCTGGCCGGTAGCCACAGGCGCCGCGGCGAACCAAAGAAGTGCTCCACCGCCAGGTCAGGATTGGCGACGTTGGAGGTCAGCAGCACCGCCATGTCATAGCGGTTTGCGATCAGGCCCTCCTCGATGGCGCTGCGGTTCAGTTCGTGCAGCTGGATCTCCAGGCGCGGATATAGCTGCGACAGCCGCTGCAGGTGATACGGCAGGAAGTAACCGATCACCGTGTAGGACGCCGCCAGCAACAGGCGGCCCGAAACCTCTTCCGCCGCCGCCGGCATGCGCAAGGCTTCGTCGACCGAGGACAGGATGTTGTAGGCGTGGTTAAGAAAGGTGCGGCCGCTATGGGTCAGCGTCACGCCGTGCGCGCCGCGCAGGAACAGCGCCGTGCCCACCGTTTCCTCCAGTTCGCGGATGGCGCTGGTGATCGCGGACTGCGATATCGCCAACTGGATCGCCGCCTGCGAAATCTGGCCGAGTTCGGCCGCTGCGATGAAGTATTTGAGTTGGCGTAGGGTAATCGACATGGCTGACCTTATCTATTAAATCGATATCTTGGCTTCAGAATATCTGCAAATTCTTCCCCGAACCTGATCCTTCAGATCAGGGGTATCCCTTACTTTTCATAGGAAAACTGTTCAGACACTCGTGGCAATCGGGAAGATATTTATCTGAAAAACAGATATCCATGGATCAATAAAAAGATCTTTTTATCCCCTGCCGGCTTGGCTAATGTTCACGTCACACGCCGCGTCGAATGTGGCGAGCAACGCGAAGGAGCCACCCGCAATGAGCAAGCGCAGCATCGACCTCAACTCGGACATGGGCGAAGGCTTCGGCCCGTGGGCCATCGGGGACGGCGTGGACGAGGCGATCATGCCCTTGATCAGTTCGGCCAACATCGCCACGGGATTCCATGCCGGCGATCCGCGGATCATGAACCGCACGGTGCTGCAGGCCCGCGAACACGGCGTTTGCATCGGCGCCCATCCCGGCTTTCGCGATCTGGTCGGCTTTGGCCGGCGGGACATGCGCGAAAGCGCCGAAGCGCTGGTGCATGACATCGTCTATCAGCTGGGCGCCCTGCGCGAATTCGCCCGGCTGCACGGCTTGCGGCTGCAACACATCAAACCGCATGGCGCGCTGTACATGCAGGCCGCGCGCGACGAAACCCTGTCGCGGCGCCTGATCGAAACGCTGCAGGAACTGGAGCCCACCTTGGCGCTGTACTGCATGGAAAGCTCGGTCACCTACCGGCTGGCGCGGGAGTTGAACCAGCCCGTGGTGCGCGAGTTCTACGCCGACCGCGACTACGACGCCAGCGGCTCCATCGTCTTCACCCGCTACACGCAGCCGCTGGATCCCGCCCAGGTGGCCGAAAAAGTGCTGCGCGCCTGCACCGAGGGGCGCGTGCGCACGGTCGAAGGCCAGGACATCGCCATCGATTTCGACTCCGTCTGCATACACAGCGACACGCCCGGCGCCTTGTCCCTGGTGCGCGCCACCCGCGAAAAGCTGGAGGCCCACGGCATCCGGATCGCGCCTCCCAGCGTGACCGGCCCCTGAACCGCAAGCCACCCCAACAATATTCCAAGGAGAAAACCATGCCGTTGCACGATATTCCCAGCCCCCTGCCCGGAACCTTCTATCGCCGTCCCAGCCCCGACGCAGCGCCCTTCGTGGAACCGGGCGCCACCGTGGCCGCCGGCGCCGTGATCGGCATCGTCGAGGTCATGAAGCAGTTCAACCAGATCGAAACGCCCACCGGCGGCGTGGTGGCCGAGATCCTGGTGGAAGACGGCGAACCGGTGGAAGCCGGGCAGCCCCTGCTGCGGATCGAGGGATAGGCCGCGCCATGTCCGACCTCACTATCCCATACCGCCCTCGCACCATCCATAAGGTGCTGGTGGCCAACCGCGGCGAAATCGCGCTGCGCATCATCCGCGCCGCGCGCGAGCTGGGCATGCGCACCGTGGCCGTCTACAGCGAAGCGGACCGCGACGCGCTGGCCACGCGCATGGCCGACGAAGCGGTGCTCATCGGCCCCTCGCATGCGACGCGCAGCTATCTCAATACCGAAGCGCTGCTGGACGCCGCGCGCAGCACCGGCGTCCAGGCGGTGCATCCCGGCTACGGTTTCCTGTCGGAGAACGCGGCATTCGCGCAGGCCGTGAGCGACGCCGGCCTGATCTTCGTCGGGCCGGACGCCGCTACCATCCGCACCATGGGCGACAAGGCCGCGGCGCGCGCATGCGCGCAGGCGGCGGGCGTACCCACCGTGCCGGGCAGCGCCGGCGTGCTGTCTTCGCTGGACGAGGCCCTGACCCATGCGGCGCTTATCGGCTACCCACTCATGATCAAGGCTGCCGCTGGCGGCGGCGGACGCGGCATCCGCGTGGTGCGCGACGAGGCCGAACTGCGCGCGCAGATGCCGCAGGCCCAGGCCGAGGCGCAGGCGGCCTTTGGCGAAGCCGGCGTCTACCTGGAACGCTATCTGCCGCGCGCCCGCCACATCGAAGTGCAGGTCCTGGGCGACGGCGACAACGCCGTGCACCTGTACGAACGCGAATGCTCGCTGCAGCGGCGCCGGCAGAAGGTGCTGGAAGAAGCGCCCTCGCCAGCCCTGGACCCCGCTACCCGCCAGAAGCTGTGCGAATCCGCGGCGCAGCTGGCGCGCTCGGTCGGCTACCGGGGCGCGGGCACGCTGGAATACCTGTATGACGACAGCCGCGGCGCGGGCGAATTCTTTTTCATCGAAATGAACACGCGCATCCAGGTGGAGCACCCCATCACCGAAGCCATCACCGGTGTGGACCTGGTGCGCGAAATGCTGCGCATCGCCGACGGCGAACCCTTGCGCTGGCGCCAGCAGGACATCGCCATCCGCGGCGCGGCGATCGAATGCCGCATCAATGCCGAAGATCCCACGCGCAACTTCGCCCCCAGCCCGGGCCGGGTGGAACACGTGCGCTGGCCCGGCGGACCGGGCGTGCGCGTGGACTCGATGCTGTATCCCGGCTGCACCGTCCCGCCCTACTATGACTCTCTGCTGGCCAAGCTGATCGTCTGGGACGAAAGCCGCGCGGCAGCCTTGGCGCGCATGACGCGCGCGCTCGACGAAGTCGAACTGGTCGGCGTGCACTCGACGCTGGCCCTGCACCGCGAGCTGCTGGAAGATGCGGACGTGCTGGCCGGCCGCTACCACACCAACTATCTTGAAGCCTGGATGCAAAGGGATCGGGAGGAAAGGCAATGAGCTTGCGCTACACCCACGGCGGCGACGAGTTCATCTTCGTCGAAATCAGCGAAGACATGTCGCTGGAGTCCTTTTTCAAGGGCATGGCGATCACGCGGGCGCTGCGCGAACGCGCGGTCGACGGCGTGACCGAGATCTGCCCGGCCAACGCGTCCTACCAGGTGCGCTACGACCCCGACCGCATCGCCCCGGACGCCCTGCTGGGCCTGCTGCGCGAACTGGAGGCAGGCATGGACCTGGCCAACCTGACGCTGGCGACCCGCATCATCGAAGTGCCGGTGTACTACAACGATCCCTGGACTCACGAGACCCTGATGCGGTTTCGCGAAAGGCATCAGGATCCTGAATCAACGGATCTGGAGTACGCGGCGCGCATCAACGGCCACGACTCGGTGCAAGGCTTCATCGACGCCCACGCCGGTTCGCCCTGGTTCGTATCCATGGTGGGCTTCGTGGCCGGCCTGCCCTTCATGTACCAAATGGTCGAGCGCGAGCGCCAGCTGCAGGTTCCGAAATACCTGCGCCCCCGCACCGACACCCCCAAGCACACGGTGGGGCATGGCGGCTGCTTCGGCTGCATCTATTCGGTGCGCGGCGCGGGCGGCTACCAGATGTTCGGCGTCACGCCCGCGCCGATCTTCGAGCCGGCCCAGCGCCAGGCGCATCTGCGTGATTCCATGGTGTTCTTCCGTCCGGGCGACATTGTGAAGTTCAAGCCCATCACCCGCGACGAGTACGACCACGCCACCGCGCAGGTCGAGGCCGGCAGCTTCGAGCTGCGCATCCGGCCCGTGTCGTTCTCGCTGGCCGAGTTCCAGCGCGCGCCCGATGCCTGCAACGCCCAACTGCTGGAGACGCTCCATGCCTAACGATTCCATCATCGAAGTCATCAAGCCCGGCCTGGCCACGTCGGTGCAGGACACGGGCCGACTAGGCCACTACCACCTGGGCATTCCGCCGTCGGGCGCGCTCGACCAGTACGCGCTGGCCGCGGCCAACCTGTTGGTGGGCAACGCTGCCGACGCCGCCGTGCTGGAATGCACCCTGCTCGGCCCCGAACTGCTGTTCCACCGCGCCGCCGTCATCGCCGTCACGGGCGCCAGCATGATCCCCAAGGTCGATGGCATGACCCAGGCCTGCAATGTGGCGCTGGCGGTGCAGGCCGGCAGCCGGCTGTCCTTCGACTTCGTGCAGGCCGGCGCCCGCGCCTGCCTGGCCGTGGCCGGCGGCATCGACGTGCCGGTGGTGCTGGGCAGCCGCTCGACCTATGCGCTGGGCGCCATCGGCGGCCACGAAGGCCGCAAGCTGCAGGCCGGCGACCGGCTGGCGGTGGGGCCGGCTTCCATCCGCACGCGCGTCGGCCGCGAACTGCCCGCCGCGCTGGCCGTGGCCCCGCCCAAGTCGCAGACGCTGCGCGTGCTGCCCGGCCTTTACGACCACCGCCTGGAATCCGAATCCGCCGCCACCTTCTATGAAGACGCCTGGACCGTGACCTCGGAGGCCGACCGCATCGGCTACCGCTACAAGCAAGGCCGCCCGCTGCGCTTTCGCACCCGCGAGCAGCCCTTCGGCGCGGGCGCGGATCCATCGAATATCGTCGACGCCTGCTATCCCATCGGCTCGATCCAGGTGCCGGCAGGCGTGGAGCCCATCATCCTGCACCGCGACGCGGTGTCCGGCGGCGGCTACGCCATGATAGGCACCGTCATCAGCGCCGACCTGGACAAGGTCGGCCAGATGCAGCCCAACCAGAGCGCCCGGTTCGAAAGGGTGACGCTGGAACAGGCCGTCGCCGCGCGGCGCGACTATCGCGCCCGCTTCGAGCGCCTGCACCAGGCGCTTAGCGGCTGACCCCAGGGGCGCGGCCGGTCCGCGCC
>NZ_JCBAMT010000095.1:0-24836 GCF_059760445.1 Achromobacter sp. D7-1
CCCGCACATTGCGTGCGGGGGCTTTTTTCTGGGCGGAGCGCCGGGCCGGCCCGGGGCGCTGCCCTGCGAAGGTCAGGCCGCTACCTTGATGTTCTTTGCGCTGGGACCCTTGGGGCCGGTGCCGACCTCGAAGGTGACGCGCTGGTTCTCCTGCAGCGACTTATAGCCTTCGCTGCGGATCTCCGAGTAGTGAGCGAAAAGATCCTTGCTACCGTCGTCGGGCATGATGAAGCCATAACCCTTTTCGGCGTTGAACCACTTAACGATGCCGGTTGCCATGGAATGTCCTTGAACCTAGAAAAAGCGATTGCTCGCGGGGCGCCAGATCATCAAGGATGGGAGAGGAAGCAACCGCAGTACCACTGACGGCGACAAGTGAAACGCAGACCGCGTCGCTTGAAAATCTCGCTAAACCCAGTGTATTGGCGAACCCTGAAAAACGTCAAACATCCACAAGTTTGACGACGCGCCAAAAGCAGCGGAAAGCAAGGCCGGGCAAGGGTTTGCACTGCCGCCATCCGCCTGGAATTTTCAACTTGCCACGCGTGGACACAAGCGGATACCTGATGCCGCGCCGCCGTTCAAGCAGCCCTTGCCCGCAGCCGCGACACCGCTATCCGGCGAAGCCGCCGGAATCGAGGAATTCCTGCTCCGCCTGCGAGGTCTGCCGGCCGAGCGCGGCGTTGCGATGGGGAAAGCGGCCAAAGCGCTTGATGATGTCGCGATGCAGGACCGCCCAACGCAGGGTATCGGCATCCAGCGGCTCCATCAGGGCCACGCCGCGATTCTGCGCCGCGAGGTTTTCGGCATGCTCGAATGGCAGATAGAAGAACGGGCGCAACTGCGGGTCCACCATCAGATCATGGCCCGCGGCAATGGCGCGGTCGGCGAAATACTGGGCCAGCGGGTCCGTGGCGAACATATGCGCGGTGCCGCGGTAGGCATTGCGGGGGAACTGGTCCAGCAGAATCATCAGCGCCAGTGCGCCCGTGGCGTCGTCCAGCCACGCATCCAGCTGGCGCGCCGCGGCTGCCATGTGGGCGGCTTCGAAACGGGCACGAAAGGCAGCGTCGAACTCCGCGTTCTTACTGAACCATTGCTGCGGACCGGCATCGATCCAGAACGTGACCACGTCCTGAGCCTGCGGGGCAATCTGCGTGGAGAAAGATGAAGTCATGAGAACGCGCATCCTGAAGTCTGAGCAAGGGCGACGATAACAGAGACCGTGCCGGCATTAGGGCTCATACACCAGATGAATGAATCGGGTGCGACTTCAGTATCAGGAATTACCGCACTCTAGGGATTACCCTGACATTATTGGCGAACCGATACTTTCCATGTTTAGGAAATGCTGCCGCAGAAAACAAAAAAGCCCCACGAGGGGGCTTCTACCGAAAACTCAGACCCTTACAGGACCTGGATCTTCGTGGCTTGCGGGCCCTTGGGGCCATTGGCCGTCACAAAGCTGACGCGCTGGTTCTCTTCCAGAGACTTGAAGCCCGAGCCCTGAATTTCGGAGAAGTGAGCGAACAGATCCTTACCACCCGCTTCCGGAGTGATGAAGCCATAGCCCTTTTCCGAGTTGAACCACTTGACGACGCCGGTTTCCATACTGTATTTCCTAGAGATAATGGGCAAATGCCCGGAGGTCACGAATCAATCAAGGAGGGGACAGTAGAACAATAACGCTGAGCCGGAAAAGGCACGGCACTGAACGAAAATCGCAACGCTTGTGATCGTGTGCCGACACTATCGTTAGGTTCCCCTCACAAGTCAACATAATCCTAAAAAATGCGTGCCAATAATGCAACAAAGAGAAACTGCACGCGGATTTCACACATTTTCATAGGCAATAAGAAGTCCTGCATAGGTGTTTACACCCACGCATCATAAACAAACTATCAAGGCTTATATAAATGCCGCCTGCCCGCGTACGAGGATTTCTTCATACGCCGTTCGGGCTAGCACTTTGGTTTGCCGCCAGGCTTACTCGTCGATAGGTAAACCCAGCAGATCGAGCGCCGCGCCAAAAGCATCGGGGCCCGAGCAAAGGAAAACCGCCACGTCGCCGGGATTCATATTCTCCAGGACTTGGTCGATCTGTTCTTGCGCATTATCAACATTGTCGACACTAGAGGCGTGTATGTCAGCCCCAGCTTCGACCTTTTCACGCGGCACGATGTCTGCGATCGCATTGAGATCCGTCACGCCATCTACGACGTAGACGCTGATGCTCTCGCCATCCAGCGTGGTGTGCAGCTCGACGCCGCCCGCTATGTCGGCAACCTGCCGACTTACTATTTCCATGATCCATCTTCCTTGATTTGCGGGCACCGCCCGCCTGGGCACGCACCTTGCAGGTGCACTCGCACGCCCAGGCGCGACTATAACAGCCTTGGGCTAATGCTTCTTGACAGTAGGACCAAGTGACTGCCGCGCGGCCCCCGAAGTGGCGGCGACGGAACGGGTGCGCACCCCGGCGTCGGCCAGCGCGCGGATCAGCGGCTTCTGCGCCGCCAGGAAGGCGCCCTTCTCCTCTCCGGCCAGCTTGCAGATGAACATCTGCGCCAGCAGCTGCGTGCGGCGGGCCTTGCGGTTGTCAGCCTCCTGGGCGAGCCAGTCGCCAACCCAGGCCGCCGCCGCGTCGGCATCTGCCTGCAGCTTGATGTGGCCAAGCAGGTCGAACACGGTCACGCCTGCGATGCGGCCGTCCTCGCCGCGCGTGAGAAAGAGCTTGGCGGCCTGGCCCGTATAGCCGGGGACCAGCGCGAGGCAATCGCGCTCTGCGGGTTTCTTCATGGGATCTGCATGTATCGGTTGTCGAGAACCCTGGACTGTAACCCGGCCGCGCGGCTGTCGCGTGGCAGCAATGGATCTCTGCTATCGTCGCCCTATCTTTTACCCCCAATGAATGGTGGACATCATGCAACGCGATTTCGATCTGGTCGTCACTATCCTGGGCGCCCTGCGCGACGCCCCGGGCCCCAACCTGAGCACGCACGACATCAAGAACGTGGCGCTGGCGCCCCATCCCGAAGAACAGGGCCTGCAGGTAATTGCACACCACCTGGACCTGCTGGAGGACGCTGGCCTGGTCAAGCAGATCAGCGAGACCGCGGCGACCGCGGGCGCAACGCGCTGGCGCATCACCTGGAAGGGCTACGACGCCCTGGAGCAGGATGAGGACGACGAAGACGACGAGGATTTCGACGCAGAAGAATAAGGCGCCGGGCGCCCCAGGCTCAGCGGCGCAGCAGGATGCGCCGCGTCAGCAGCGACGCGGCGGCGCCGATCACCAGGCTGAACATGAAAGCGGCGATCGACAGCATCGCCGACAGCTCGCTGAAGCCGCCGTGGCGGGACAACAGGAACACCGCCACGCCCACCGCCGCCGCCAGCGCGGCAACCCCCAGCAGCACATGCTTGACGGAGCCCAGGCGGCCGCATAGCGAGCCGCCAACCAACGCCGCCGCCACCATCGCGGCCATGGACCAGAACAGGTATTCGTACTGCATGCGGACGGTCTCCCCCGAAGGTATTGAGGCGCAGGCATTATAGGCGCGGCCTCGCACGCGTCCGCGCGTGCGCGGACCGCTAGGCTACGGCGACCACGCTGATCTCGACCAGGGCGCCGTAGTGCAGTTCACGGGTGGGCACGATGGCCCGCGCGGGGCGGTGATCGCCGAAACACAGTTCGTACACCCCGTTGACCTCGTCCCAGAGCGCCACGTCCGGGATGTATACCGTCACGCTGGCGACCGCAGAAAGCGAGGCGCCGGCCGCTTCCAGGATGGCGCGGACGCTGCGCAGCGCTTCCCGGGTCTGGGCGGCCGCGCCGCTGGCCAGCGCGGGCCGCTCCCCAGGAGCTGCGGGCGGCAAAAAGCCCAACTGCCCCGAGACAAAGATGAAGCCGTTGGCGCGGACCGCCTGCGAATAGTGGCCGGCGGGCGGCGTGGCCTGATGCGTATGGATGAGTTCCATGCGTGCCTCCTCTTGAATGACGGCTACCAGCCGCGAAAACGTTCCCAATGCGCCACCACTTCGGGCGAACCCGGGCGCACGACCTCGTAGCCGTCGTGCTGGGCGCAGGTGGCGCAGGCGTGGTTGGGCACGATGCGCAGCTTCGCGCCCAGCGGCAGTTCGGGCAGGGCCGCGCCGCTGCCGGGGCGTACCTTGATGATGCCCTGCTCCTGGTTGGTCTCGGCGAGCAGCAGGTCGGGATAGACCGTGCCGTCGGCATCGCACACCAGGCCGTACAACTGATCCACCCGCTGCCTGGCGGTGCCCCGGTCGCGCGACATGGCCATCCATCCGGCGTCGACCAGGATCCAGCCCTTGTCCGGTTGATGGCCGATTACGGTCGTCAGAACGGTGGCTGCAATGTCATCCACCGAACACACGCCCAGCCCTGCCATCACCAGGTCGAAGAATACGTACACGCCGGCGCGGACTTCCGTCACGCCATCGAGCCTGCGGGCGAAATGCGCGGTGGGGGTGGACCCCACGCTGACCACCGGACATGGCAGGCCGGCCTGGCGGATCGCCTGGGCGCAGGTAACCGCCGCCAGGCGCTCCTGCTCGGCCATGTCCGCAATGGCTTCGACGCTGTCGCAACCGTAGGACTCGCCAGCGTGGGTCATCACGCCCCTCAGGGACGCGCCGTCCTCGTGCAGGACCCGCGCGATCGCCAGCAGTTGCGCGGTGTTGCCCGGCTGCACACCAGCGCGGTGGCCGTCGCAATCGATCTCTATCAGCGCCGGGATGGCGTCGCCCGCTTCCCGCCCCCGCTGGGCGACGGCGCGCGCCGCCTCCAGGCTGTCCACCACCACGGTGAGATCCACGCCACGCCGCCGCAGCGCCAGCACGCGGTCCAGCTTGGCGGGCGACACGCCCACGGCGTATAGCAGGTCGGTGACGCCTGCGGCCGCGAACTGCTCGGCTTCCTGCAGCGTGGACACTGCCGCGGGCCCCTGCGGCGAAGACATGAGCCGGCGCGCGACGTCGATGGATTTGGGTGTCTTCAGATGCGGGCGCAGTTGCACGCCGTGCCCTGCCATCAGCGCGTTCAGGCGCTCGATGTTGCGCGCCATGCGCGTTTCATCCAGCAGCAGGCATGGCGTGTCCAGGGTATCGAGGGAGGAAGGCGTGGCGTTCTGGTTCATGGCGCTCTCGGCATGGCGGATCGGAATGGCTGAAGTATGGCGCGGCGACAGTTCCGCGTGTTTAATCTGGACTTAATCATCCATTAATCCATGCCTGCATGATTACGACTGAAGACCTGCGCTTCTTCCTCAGCCTGGCAGCGACCCGCTCGCTGGCCGAAGCAGCACGCGCGCTGGACGTGACCCCGCCTGCCGTCACCCAGAGACTACACATGCTCGAGAAGCGGCTGGGCGTCAGGCTGGTCAACCGCTCGGGGCGCGGCACCGCGCTGACCGACGAAGGCCGGCTGCTGGCCTTGCGGGCGGAACAGATCTGCGGCGAGCTGGGCGACCTGGCCGACGAACTGGCCGGACGCCGGGACGTGGTGGCGGGCCATCTGCGCGTGGTCGCCCCGCTGGGATTCGGCCAGCGCTACATCGCCGGGCTGGTCGCCGAATTCCGCGGGCAGAACGCGGACGTCACGGCCAGCCTGACGCTGTCCGACGGGCCGCCGCGGCTGGCTTCCGACGACTGGGATGTGATGGTCCATATCGGCGAGCTGCGCGATTCGACCCTGGTCGCCTACCCGCTGGCGCCCAACCGCCGGATCCTGTGCGCGTCGCCCGCCTACCTGGCGCGTCGCGGTGCTCCCGCCAAACCCGAAGATCTGCGCGCGCACGACTGCATCGCGCTGCGTGAGAACGATGAAGACGTGACCTTGTGGCGCTTCAAGCACGGGCGTGGCCCGGCCGTGGGAGTGCGCATTGCGCCGGCGCTGTCGAGCAACGCAGGCGAAACCGCCGTGGAATGGGCGCTGGCCGGGCACGGCATCATGGTGCGGTCGGAATGGGACGTGGCCGCGCATCTGCAGGCGCGCGCGCTGGTGCCCCTGCTGCCTGGCTGGAGCCTGCCGTCGGCCGACGTGGTGGCCCTGGTCAAATCGCGCCAGGAACTGCCCGCGCGGACGGCGGGTTTCCTGGCTCATCTGCGCGCCGCCTTTGCCGCGGCGCCCTGGCGCCGCTAGTCCAGCATGGCCTCCGCCTCGATCTCGATCACCCATTCCGGCAGCGACAGGCCGCTGACGATGACCCAGGACGACGGCGGGGGATCCTTCTTGAAGCGGTCGCGCAGCGCCTGGGCGATGACTTCCTGATCTTCCCTGGCCGTTTCGCAGATGTAGATGCGCAGCATGATGACCTGCGCCAGCGTGCCGCCTGCCGCAGCGAGCACGCGCTCGACATTGTCCAGCGCGGCCTCGGTCTGCTCCTGCAGGCCCGGCCCCGCCGTGCGTTCGTTGGCATCGACGCCAACCTGGCCGGACAACAGCATGCGGCGCTGCCCCGTGACGATGACGGCCTGGCTGAAACCGTATTGCACGGTGTTGGGCACGGTATCGGGATTGACGACGGTTCTGGACATGAGCATCTCCGGGCGGCGCGCCTGAACAGGCGCCGAAACCGCCATTCTATCGACGTGCCGCCTCAGGCGCCGGCACGTCCCGCCACGCGGCCGCGCCCGGCCGGCAAGGTAGCCAGCAGCACGATCGCCCCCGCGCAAACCGCCGTCCAGAACCCCGCACCCACGCCATGGTGATCGACCACCCAGCCTGCCAGCGCCGCGCCCGCCGCGACGCCCGCGCCCAGACCGGTCACCAGCCAGGTCAGCCCCTCGGTCAGACGATGGCCCGGCACGCTGCCTTCCACCAGCGCCATCGCGATGATCATGGTCGGCGCAAAGGACAGGCCGGCCAGCAGCACGCCCAGCGCCAAGGTGAGCAGATCGTTTACCAGCAGCAGCGGAACCGTCGTCAACGCCGTGACCGCCGCCGCAACCACCAGAAGGCGGGCAAGCGGCATCTGAAACTTCAACACGCCGAACACCAGACCCGCGACGCAAGAGCCCAGAGCATAGGAGGACAGCACCAGGCTGGCGCCGGCCGGGAAGCCCTGCTGGCGGGCGAAAGCGACGCTCAATACATCGATGGTGCCCACGATGACGCCCATGGCGGCCATCATTGCAAGCAGCGATAGCATGGGAGGCATACGCAGCACCGACGCCTGGCGCCCCTCCTGCCTGAACCGCACCGCGGGCGCCGTGGCCCGCTGCAGGACGAAGGCCGTGACGCCCACCGCCAGCAGCAAGGCGGCGAACAAGGGGCCGGCCTGGGGAAAGAACAGCACGCTCAGCCCGACGGCCAGCGGCGGACCGACAATGAAACTCAGCTCGTCGGCCACGGACTCCAGCGCATAGGCGGTACGCAACTGCGGCTGGTCCCTGAAGATCTCGGTCCAGCGCGCGCGTATCATCGCCGGCATGCTGGGCAAGGCGCCCGTCAGTGCGGCAAAGAGGAACAGAGTCCAGTCGGGCGCTCCCCATTGCACGCAGGCCGCCAGGCCGAGCAGTCCCGCGACGCTCAGGCCCGCCGCCACGGGCAGCACCCTGCCCTGGCCATGACGATCCACCAGACGGGAAATCCGCGGAGCCAGCAAGGCGGTGGCCAAGGCGAAGGTGGCCGCGACGCCGCCCGCCAGCGCATAAGCGCCGCGCACTTCGGACAGCATGGTGATGATGCCTATGCCGATCATGGGCAACGGCAGGCGCGCCACGGCGCCAGCCAGGACAAAACCCAGGGCGCCGGGCGCCTGGAACAACTCGCGATACGGATTCGACACCGGAAACCCTTGAATGGCATGGACAGCGGCATCGTATTCACATACGATGCGTATGTCAATTTACATACGCACCGTATGTCTTTGGAGAGGAGCATGACGCGTTCCCGCGCCGAGATGATAGAAGCCACCCGCGCCAAACTGCTGGCCACGGCCCGGCAAGCCTTCCGCGAGGCCGGCTACGCGGCCACGTCGATGGACGATTTCACCGCGGCGGCGGGATTGACGCGGGGCGCGCTGTACCATCATTTCGGCGACAAGAAAGGCTTGCTCGCGGCGGTGGTCGAACAGATCGACGGCGAAATGGACCAGCGCCTGGCCGCCATCGCGGCGCGGGCGCCCGATGCCTGGAGCGCCTTGCGCGGACGCTGCCGCGCCTATCTGGAGATGGCGGCCGAACCCGAGATCCGGCGCATCGTGCTGCAGGACGCGCGGGCGGTGCTGGGCGCGGCGGCGGACGGCTCGCAGCAGCAGTGCATTGCTTCGCTGGGCGCGCTGCTGCAGACGATGATGGACCAAGGCGTGATCGAGCAGGCGGCGCCGCAGGCGATGGCGCGGCTGATCAATGGCAGCCTGGTCGAAAGCGCCTTCTGGATCGCGCAGGATTCCGCCGATGGCCCGCGCCTGGCGCAGGCGTTGCAGGCGCTGGACCTGCTGCTGCGCGGGCTGCGCAAGTCCTGACCGCGGCCGCGAGCATGGCTGCGGCGCCGCGATACGGGCGTTTGCGGTTGCGCCCAGGCATGCGTATTATCCAATATAAATCTTGTTTAAATAATTTCTCTCGAAGGCGGAAGACCGCGTGAGCACCGGCACAACCCATGTTTCAAGCGCGTCCTGGGCAGATCTGCTGCACGGGACCAATGCCCTGCGTTCCATCGCGCTGGCGGGCGGCGTGGCGTTGCACGCCATCAACGTCTACATCGTCACCACCATCCTGCCCAGTGTCATCAAGGATATCGGCGGACTGGAGTACTACGCCTGGAACACCACGCTGTTCGTCGTGACGTCCATCGTCGGGTCGGCGTTGTCCGCCCGGCTGATCGAAACGCTGGGACCGCGCGCGGCCTATCTGCTGGCCGTCGCGGTGTTCACCGTGGGTTCGGTGGTGTGCGCGCTGGCGCCCAGCATGCCCATGCTGCTGACCGGACGCAGCATCCAGGGCCTGGGCGGCGGCATCCTCTTCGCGCTCAGCTATGCCTTGATCCGCCTGGTGTTCGAAGCGCCGCTCTGGTCGCGCGCCATGGCCCTGGTGTCGGGCATGTGGGGCGTCGCCACCCTTTGCGGTCCCGCCATCGGCGGCGTTTTCGCCCAGACCGGGCACTGGCGGCTGGCGTTCTGGGCCTTGCTGCCCGTTGCCGCGGGCCTGGCCGCGATCGTGGCCCTCAAGGTCGGCGGCAAGGAGTCGGTCCCGCCGGCCCGGCCCAGCCCCCTGCCCCTGACCACGCTGGGTCTGCTGGTGGCCAGCGTGCTGGCGATCACGCTGGCCAGCCTGTCGAAGGATCTGCGCTGGAACCTGGCAGGCATTGCCGCCGGACTGGCCATCGCCGCGCTGATCGCGGCGGTGGACAAGCGCGCCGCGAAGCGGCTGCTACCTACCGGCGCGTACTCCATCGCCACGCCCTTGGGCGCGCTGTATGCGGTCATGTGCCTGGTGGTGGCCGCCATCACCACTGAAATCTTCGTGCCGTATTTCCTGCAAGTAATCCATGGCATGACGCCCCTGGCCGCCGGCTACATGACGGCGGCCATGGCGGCGGGCTGGACTCTGGCGGCCATGCCCAGCGCCACTCGCAGCGGCCCGGCCGCCAATTTCCTGGTGCGGCTGAGCCCGGTTGTGATCCTGGCCGCGCTGGCAGCCCTGGCCTGGATGACGCCGCGCGCAACGCAGCTGCAGTCCTACCCTGGCCTGGCGCTCTATGTGCTGGCGCTGGCCGGCGTGGGTTTCGGCATCGGCCTGAGCTGGCCGCACCTGCTGACGCGCATCTTCACCGCTGCGCCTGCCGGTGAAGAAACCTTGACCTCTTCGTCCATCACCACCGTGCAGCTTTATGCGACCGCGTTGACGGCGGCGCTGGCGGGCGTCATCACCAACAGCGCGGGCCTGGCGGATCCGGGCGGCGTGGCGGGCGCGCAGCATGCGGCGCAATGGCTGTTCGCGGCGTTCGCGCTGGCGCCGGCCGGGGCCCTGCTGTTGCTCGGCCGGATCACCCGCAACCACGCGCCAGGGGCCATCCAGAAATAGGATTCGACCGGGCCTGCCAGTTTCCGCCAAAGGAAGGATGGAAGGCCCGGGCAGCTTTTGCTACGCTGGGCTCCATCTGCAAGGGGTCCTCGCCATGATCAACAGAATCCGCGTGCTGACCGTACAGCCTTCGTCGCTCTCGGCGCGTTTTGCATTCCTGGGAATCGCCCTGCGCTGGACCCTGGGCGCGACGCCCCGCCCCACCCGCCTGCTGATCGGACCGCACGATCTCGAGCCGGTGGGTTCCGAGGCCGCGTTCTGGCAATTCGCCTTGCGCCATGCGCTTATCGGCCGATCCTTCCTGGTGACGCGCGGCGACCGCTGGGACCTCGCAGCGTCAGTGGACGGCGACGAAGTCCGCGCTTTCGGCCGCAAGTTCGCCTTGCGGCAATGCCTGTTCTGACTCGACCGGCGCGGACACTGGTACGCTTACGCGCCCGCCAGTACGGAAAGGACCCGCCATCTCGAATCCCGGCATTACCGTCATCCATATCAACGGCCCGATCAACAGCGGGAAATCCACCGTGGGCGCCGCCTTGGCAGCCCTGCTACCGGCTGCGCGCTTCATCGACGGCGACGACCACGACGCCCCCAGCCATCTACCATACCCCGAGCAGTGGGCGCTGGCATTGGCCCGACTCGCCAATCTGATCGCTACCGCGCAGGACCGCTATCTGGTCATCGCCTACCCCTTGGAGCAGGACAGCTACGAACAGATCCTGGCTGCGTGCCAACAACGTGGCGCCCTGCTGCGGGTGGTGACGCTGGCGCCCACGCTGGCAGCCGCGCAGTCGGACCGGGGCGGACGCGTACTGACCGAATGGGAGCGCCAGCGCATCGCGCAGATGTACCTCGAAGGCTATGCCACGCGTCCGTTCAGCGACCTGGTACTGGACACCTCGGACACGGATGCGCAATCCAGCGCCCGCCAGATTGCGCAGTGGCTGGGTAGATAGCCAGGGCCAGCAATACTGACGGGCTCTAGCGCGCCGGCTGGCGCTGGTACTGGGCATCCGGTGCGCGGCCGCGCAGCAGCGACTCCGGATGCGCTTGCAGGTAGTCCGCCAGTTCGCGCAGGGACCGCGCGGTGCGCGACAGTTCCTGCAAGACCGCGTTGGCATTGAGCGGCAGGCCGGCGTCGGGACTCAGCACGCTTCCCACGGCAGCCAGCGATTTGCCAGCCTGCCGCAGCATGGCTTGCGCCTCGGGCGCGAGGCGGGTATCCAGCCGCTTCATCAAGCTGGAGGTGGCGCGCAACAACTGGCCCAGATCGGCCCCCAAGCCTTCGAACGGCACCCTGTCCAGCTTGGTCAGGATGCTGTTGATCTGCTGCTGCAGCTGATCCAGGTTGTTCGGCACGGTAGGAATGAAGGGGTCCTCTTCCATCTTGAACGACACCGGCTCGGCCTCCGGGAACACCGCCAGTGCGACATACAACTGGCCGGTCAGCAGGTTGCCGATGCGCAGCTGGGCGCGCAGGCCCTGTTTGATCAAGGCGGCCAGCAGCTTGCCGTTGGGATGCTCCAACGTCGAGCCCGAGTATTCCTTGATTTCCTCGACCGTCTGCGCGCCCAGGCGTTCGGGATAGACGGTGGCGCCAACCAGGGCGTAGAACTGCTTGATGGCCGGGTCGAACTCCAGGCGGATAGAGTCCACCTGGCCGATAGCCGCGCCATAGGCGTCGATGGGCGCACCTACCACCAGCCCCCGCACCGACTGGTCAAAGCGCATGCGGATATGTAGCGGCGCGCCGTCGGGTTGCGCGCGAGCCGCGCCTTCCGACGGAAAAATGGTGAACTCCGTGTCGGCCTTGGCCGTCACGTGCGCGTGCTGCTCGATGGTGTCGAACGCGACGCCCCCCACGATTACCGACAGCAGAGATTGCGAACGCACCTGCAGGCCGCGCGCATCGACACTGAAGTCCACGCCGCTGGCGTTCCAGAAGCGCGTGGCGCTGTTGACGAAATCGTCATTGGGCGCGTCGATGAATACCTGCACATTGACGCCTTCGCCGCTGCTGTCCAGGTGGTAGGCCACCACCTGCCCCACCGCGATGCGCCGGAAGTAGACGGGTGAGCCTATGTCCAGCGAGCCCAGGTCGCGGGCCTTGAGGGTGTAGCGCTTGCCGGCGCGGTCCTGCGGCACTTCGGGCGGGGTCTCCAGGCCGACGAAGCTGTATTTGGTGGCCCGGCTCTCTCCCTCCTGGCGGAACCGGTCGGACGGGTCCACGCCGATATACGCCCCGGAGAACAAGGTGCTCAGGCCCGACACGCCGCTTAGCGTCAGCCTGGGCCGCACCACCCAGAACACGGTCCCTTCCTGCAGCAGGCTGCCGGCTTCCTTGTTGATGCGCACGGTTGCGACGACGCCCGAGCGATCGGAATTCAAGGCCACGCGTTCGACCACGCCGACGATGACTTCCTTATAACGGACCTGGGTCTTGCCGGCCTCCAGCCCTTCGGCGGTCTGGAAACTGATGGTTGCCGTGGGGCCCGCCTCCATCCAGACGCGCACCACCAGCGCCAGCCCGCCCAAGGCTGCGATGAGAGGCACCAGCCAAATCCATGACAGGCGACGCCTTTTACGGCTTGCTGCAGGCGTGCTGGCGGTGGCGGAGCCAGACTCAGGCATGGGAGATGTCCCCTGTTGTACGCATTGGACTCGAGGGCAGAACGCTTTCAAGAATCGCCCCCGAGCGCCTGGCGCGCAAGTAAGGGTATTCCCGAAATCGATGAGCCGGACAAAAATGCGCGCTGCCGGATTCACGGGTAGGATAAGGCCCCCTAAAGTAGTAGTAGGAAGTACCCGTGACTATCGAAATTCGTCCGGCCGTCGCTTCGGATGCGGCCCAGATCCATGCCTTCATCACCGAGCTGGCCGTGTACGAGCGCGCCGCCCATGAAGTGATCGCCAACGCCGAAGATGTCGAGCGCACCCTGTTCGCCGCTGACGCGCCCGCCAAGGCCCTGATGTGCCTGCTGGATGGCAAGCCCATCGGCTACGCCGTCTACTTCTACAGCTATTCGACCTGGCTGGGAAAAAACGGCATCTATCTGGAAGATCTGTACATCACGCCGGAGCAGCGCGGCATCGGCGCGGGCCGTGACCTGCTGCGCCATCTGGCGCAGGAAGCGGTGGCCAATGGCTGCGGCCGGTTGGAGTGGAGCGTGCTGGACTGGAACACGCCCGCCATCGATTTCTACAAGTCGATCGGCGCGCTGCCGCAAGACGAATGGGTGCGCTACCGGATGGCCGGAGACGCCCTGCTCAATTTCGCGCAGGGCCGGCGCTAGGCGCCGCCAGTCGGCCTGCCGGGATCAGAATTCCGGCAGGTCGAAGAGCGTGTACAGGGTCGAACTGGCAACCGGCACGGACGCGAGATGCTCGCGCCCGTCGTCATCCACCAACACGCGCACCGGCCGCAGCGCCACGCTCATGCCGTCCTGGCTGATGGCGGTTTCGACTTCCGCTCCGTCCTTGATGGCCTCGATGACTTCGGATGCCGCCGCCGTCACCGGTTCGGTGACCCAGCCCGGGACGCCGCGTTCGGCCTGGCCCCAGCGCACATAGGCCACATGCCCGCTGACGGGCTCTTTTCGAACGGCGACGATCACATACAAAGACATCCCGGCCTCCCCAATGTTTGGCCCGGATCGTATAACAACTTTGCGCAGCCGTTATGACCGCCAGTCTCAAGGTTCGATGTCGATGGGGGCAAAGGACTTCACCAGGTCGTCCAGCCTCTTTAGCTGGGTCAGGAAGGGCTCCAGCTTGTCCAGCGGCAAGGCGCTGGGACCGTCGCACTTCGCGTTCTTGGGATCGGGGTGGGCTTCCAGGAACAGGCCGGCCAACCCCACGGCCATGCCCGCGCGGGCCAGTTCGGCCACCTGTTCGCGGCGGCCGCCGGATGCCGCGTCCAGCGCCGAGCGCTGCTGCAAGGCATGCGTGACATCGAAAATGAGCGGCCGGTTGCCGGACACTTTCTTCATCACGCCAAACCCTAGCATGTCTACAACCAGATTGTCATAGCCGAAGCTGGTGCCGCGGTCGCACAGAATCAGCTTGTCGTTGCCGGCCTCGGTGAACTTCTCGACGATGTTCAGCATCTGGCCCGGGCTGAGAAACTGCGGCTTCTTGATATTGATGACGCGCTGGGTCTTGGCCAGCGCCACTACCAGGTCCGTCTGCCGGGCCAGGAAGGCCGGCAGTTGCAGGATGTCGACGACCTCGGCCACGGGAGCGGCCTGCCAGGGTTCATGCACGTCGGTGATGACGGGCACGCCGAATTCCTTCTTGACCGCTTCGAAGATCTTCATGCCCTCTTCCAGGCCCGGACCGCGATAGGAATGGATGGAGGAACGGTTGGCCTTGTCGAACGAGGCCTTGAATACGTAGGGGATGCCCAGCTTGCGGGTGACGCGCTGGTATTCCTCGCCGGCGCGCAGCGCCAGATCCATGGATTCCAGCACATTGATGCCGCCGAACAGCACGAAGGGGCGATCATTCGCGCAGCTGATCGAGGAGGAGATAAACACTTCTGGGGCGGTCATGATGGGTGCATCCTGTGGAAATTGGGCAGTGATAGTGCGTAATGTACAACCTGCCCGCCCCAGTTTTCACGCCGCGTCCCTGACGCGCGGCCTTAGCGGCCCGACAGCATGCGGCGCAGCGTCCCGTCGCGCAGGACGTAATGATGGAAGAGCCCGGCCAACGCGTGCAGCAGCGCCAGCGCGATGATGCACCACGCCACGGTGTTGTGCAGCCCGCCGATGAAGCGGCGCTGCTCGTGATCGATGGCGATCAGCGTGGGCACGTCGAACAGGCCGAAGAACGCGAACGGCTCGCCCTGCGCCCAGCGGAACAGAAAGCCCAGCACGATCTGCGCCGCCATCAACAGGTACAGCAATCCATGTACGCCCGTACTAGCCGTGCGCAGCCAGCCGCTGGACGCCGGCGGCAAGCGCCTGCCCGCGGTGAGGCGCCAGACGGCGCGCAGCACGAACACGGCGGCAAACAGCAGGCCGAACGAAATGTGCAAGTGCTGCAGCAAGCGCCGCGTGGGTGTGCCGCGCGGCAGGAAACCCCAGGTTTCGGCCAGCGCGAACAGGCCCACCACCAGCAGCGCGGTCAGCCAGTGGAATGCGATGGTGATGCGGTCATAGTGCGCAGGGCCGGTGGGCGCGGCAAAGGAAATCGGTGTGGTCACGGAATACGCTCATCATCTGGAGGCAGGTGTGCAAGCGTATTGACATCGGACTTACGGCGTCCTGATTCCGGCCGGCATCAGGCGTTGCCGGTGTCCGAAGTCCATCTGGCCGAGTAGGTCTGCGGCAGCAGGCTGAGGCTGCCCACCAACTGTTCCACCCGTTCGTCTTCCTGGCGCATGGAATAGACCACCGCGGTCACTTCGGAGCGGCCGCCGTCGCGCTGCTGGCTTTCCACGCCGCGCAGGCGCAAGCTGTGCTTGCCCAGGGCGTTCAGCAGTTCCGCCCGCACCAGGGCTTCGTCCGTGGAGGCGCAGGTCAACGCGATGTTGTAGTAGCGCTCTTCGGTTTCCGCTTCGGGCACGTAGCGGTCAACCAGCCTGGCGCCGCGCCGCAGCAGCACATTGGTGACCAGGATCAGCGCCGTCACGGCGCTGGCCTCGGCCAGGAAGCCGTAGCCGGCCAGCACGCCCACGGCGCCGGTAGCCCAGATGGTGGCCGCCGCGCTCAGGCCGCGTATGGTCAGGCCGTCCCGCATGATCAGGCCCGCGCCCAGGAAGCCGATACCGGTCACGACCTGGCTGCCCAGGCGCATGTCGTTACTGGCGTCCAGCAGCGCGGGCAAGGCGGTGTAGGCGGCCGCGCCCAGCGAGACCAGCGCATGCGTCACCACGCCTGCGTAGTTCTGGCGCCATTGGCGCTCGACGCCGACGGCGGCGCCCAGCAACATGGCCAGCGCAAGATTGATGGCAATCGTAAATTCGTTCATGGGACCAGGATCAAAGATTTGGCCCCATTATCGCCCGGCGCAAGGCCAGGCTTAGCTGCGTTCCTGCGCCGGATCGCTGACCAGCCGGTAGGCGATGGCGCCGACGATAGCCCCGACGATAGGCGCGACCCAGAACAGCCACAACTGCTCCAGCGCCCAGCCGCCCACGAACAGCGCGGGACCGGTGGAACGGGCCGGGTTGACCGAGGTGTTGGTCACCGGAATGCTGATCAGGTGGATGAGCGTCAGCGCCAGTCCGATCGGGATCGCCGCGAAACCGGCGGGCGCGCGCTTGCTGGTGGCGCCCAGGATCACGAAGATGAAGCCCGCGGTCAGCACGACTTCCGTCACCAGGGCGGACACCATCGAGTACTTGCCCGGTGAATAGGCGCCGTAGCCGTTGGCCGCGAAGTGGCTACCCTTGAGGTCGAAACCCAGCTTGCCGCTCGCGATGCAGGCCAGGACCGCTGCCGCCACGATCGCGCCCAGGACCTGGGCAATGACGTAGGGCAGGATTTCCTTGGCGGGAAAGCGTCCGCCCGCCACCAGGCCAACCGTGACGGCCGGGTTGAAATGCCCGCCGGAAATGTGGCCTACCGCGAACGCCATGGTCAGCACGGTCAGGCCGAAGGCCAGGGCGACGCCCGCGAACCCGATGCCCAGCTCGGGGAAACCAGCTGCCAGCACCGCCGCGCCGCAGCCCCCCAATACCAGCCAGAACGTGCCAAAGAACTCCGCGCCGCAACGCTTAGAAAGCGAATACATTTCGACTCCCCCGAAAAACGAAAATGCAACGGTATCGCGGGGCGGGAACGGCGACTTTAAAGCAATGTAAATCTTGACAATTCTTGAATGCAGCCGGACGTGAACACCCCTGCCGCAACCACGGTAACTTCGCCGCGCGGGCTAGGGGATCGCCCGGACCGGCTAGACGGAAAGGTTCACAGGCTGGAATAGCTTGGCAGAATCGGCTGCGCCGGACGGCATCCGGCGCATGGCCTGCACTGCGGCAACGAATGCGCCTAGCCGTGCACAGGCGTGCAAAGCTCCACCAGCGTGCCGTCCGGACAACGCACATATGACACGACCTGCCCCCAGGGCTTGGGCGCGGGCGCGCTCATTTCCCGAGCGCCCGCCGCAAGCGCTCGGGCATGCGCAGCGGCAACGTCGTCGGTCACGAAAGCCACTTCCATGCCCAGAGGCTCGGCCGAAGCGGAAGCCGCCACATGGCCGCCATGGAAATTCGCCTCGCCCAGTTCGTGCGCGGCGAACGACAGCGTGGTCTCGCCGGTTTCCAGTTCGCCGTAGGTCTGGGATTCATGCAGGAAGCGCCTGGCGAATCCGAACGCCTGTTCAAAAAAGGATAGCGATGCGGCGACGTCGGGCACGTAGATGATGGTGTATCCGAATTTCATGGTTCGTCCTGGTCGTGGGGATGGGCACCCTGCCCGTGCGTGCACGGGGACGGGAGGCAGCCGAGGGCATGTTCAGATTGAACCAGATAACTGTTTATTTATCCAGTATTTTATGGGGGCGCACATATACCGGGCGACCGGTCCCCATCCTAGGCCGCGCTCTCTTCCAGCCCGCTGCTGGACCAGCGGTCCACGTCGCGGATCAGATACAGCAGGAATTTGGTGTATGCCACGTCCAGCGCCAGCATCCAGGCGGAATTGTCCTGGCGGGCGCAGGAAGCGCGGATGGCGCAATCCAGCGTCTCGGCCAGGTGGCTGATCGTGGCGCCGGACATCCGGAAGCAGATCGGCGCCAGACAGGAGTGTCTGTGGGCATGCCGCAGCGCGCTATCGCGCGCCTGCGTCGTGGCTTGGGCGTTGGCTACGTCGCGCAGCAAGCGGTTCAGGATTTCGCACCAGTCGGCCAGCAGCTCATGCACGGCTCACCTCTCAGGGAACACGTCTGCGTCAGGAAGAAGGAGTACTAGGCGGCGGCGTGCAGCACCGTCACCAGCACGGTGGCATCGCGCACACCCAGCAATGCGTGCGGCTCGTGGGCAGCCAGCGCCATGAGCTGGTCTTCGCGCAATTGGCGGATGCCATCGCGCGATGTCACGCTCACCTCGCCGGTGATGCACTGGATGGTGATTTCGCCCGCCACGGCGTGCTGCGGGAGGCCCTTGCCGGCTGGCAGCACCAATTGCAGCAATTGCATGTGCGCGGTCTTCATCAGACTGACGCTGACGGCCTCCCCGTCCTCGCGATGCGGGGTGCGCAGATCGATGACATCCAGAAATGCAGCGTGCTTGAGCGCCATGGGAGGCTCTCCTTATCGTGCTGTTTTGGGTGCTGTGTTTGATGCGGCCGAGGCGCCGTATGGAAGGCTGTCTGCCGCGCCGCCTGCTGAGAAGCTTTTACCGCGCCTATCGGCAAGCCTTTGCCGAAGAGCGCGAAGATATATCAAAAATGTGCTTTCAGCACGGGAGGTTATCCCTAAGCGCGAAACCCGTGCCGGCAAAAGAAAAGCCCCAGGCACGGATGCCGGGGGCTTTCAGGGCGCTGTTGGCGACATGCCAGATCAGTACCCAAATAGGGTTGGTGCGAAGGAGGGGACTCGAACCCCTACACCTGTTACGGCGTCAGGACCTAAACCTGGTGCGTCTACCAATTTCGCCACCTTCGCGTTAAGCCAAGCCCGCTATTGTAGCTTGCTTGTTAAAATCTTGCGTCATGAATCCGCGCCTCGATGCCCTACACCCCTATCCGTTCGAAAAACTGCGCGCTTTGCTGGCTTCGGCCAGCCAGCAGTCGGACGGTCTGACGCCCATCAATCTGTCGATCGGCGAGCCCAAACACGCCGCGCCCGAGCGCGTCGCACAGGCCATCCGCGACAGTCTCGCGGGCCTGTCCGTGTACCCGTCCACCAAGGGCGACCCTGCCCTGCGCAGGGCGATCTCGGAGTGGCTGGCGCGGCGCTACAGCATCCCTGCCCCCGATCCGGAAACGCAGGTGCTACCGGCGCTGGGCTCGCGCGAGGCGCTGTTCGCGTTCACGCAGACCGTCATCGATCCGTCCGCCGGTTCGGTGGTGATCTGCCCCAATCCGTTCTATCAGATCTATGAAGGCGCGGCCCTGCTGGCCGGCGCCACGCCCTACTTCGTCAACGCCGACCCGGTGCGCAATTTCGCCAGCGACTGGAACCAGGTGCCGGACGACGTCTGGAAGAAGACGCGCATGGTGTTCGTCTGCTCGCCGGGCAACCCGGCCGGCAACGTCATGTCGCTGGACGAATGGGAAACGCTGTTCGAACTGTCCGACCGCCACGGCTTCGTGATCGTATCGGACGAGTGCTATTCCGAAATCTACCTGGACGAAGGCAATCCGCCGCTGGGCGGGCTACAGGCGGCGCGCCGTCTGGGTCGCGATACCTACCGCAACCTGGTGGCGTTCTCCAGCCTGTCCAAGCGTTCCAACGTGCCGGGCCTGCGTTCGGGTTTCGTGGCGGGCGACGCCGCGCTGATCGGCCGCTTCCTGCTGTATCGCACGTATCATGGCAGTGCCATGAGTCCGATCGTGTCCGCGGCCAGCATCGCGGCCTGGACCGACGAGGCGCATGTGAAGGACAACCGCCGCCTGTACCGCGAAAAATTCGACGCCGTCGTGCCCATCCTGCAGAACGTGCTCGACGTGTCCCGCCCGCAGGCCTCGTTCTATCTGTGGGCGGCCACGCCCGGCTCGGATACGGCCTTCGTGCGCGACCTTTTTGGCCGTACTGGTGTTACCGTGCTGCCGGGCAGCTTCCTGGCGCGCGAGGCGCACGGCGTGAACCCCGGCCAGGGCCGCATCCGCATTGCTTTGGTGGCGCCTTTGGCTGACTGCGTGCAGGCAGCCGAGCGCATCGCCCATTTTGTGCATACTTCTGTTTGATCAACCTTTAAAAGCTGAGCCGCTATGACTCTCGACCTGCAGACCACCATCGAACAAGCCTGGGACAACCGGGCCAACCTGTCGCCCACCGACGCCAGCGCCGAAGTGCGCGAAGCAGTCGAGCACACCATCGACGGCCTGGATCTGGGCCGCTTGCGCGTGGCCGAGAAAATCAACGACGACTGGGTCGTGCACCAGTGGATCAAGAAGGCCGTGCTGCTGTCGTTCCGCCTGAACGAAAACGCCATCATGGGCCAGGCTCCGCTGCAGTTCTACGATAAGGTGCCGCTCAAGTTCTCGGAATACGGCGACAACGCCTTCAAGCAAGGCGGCTACCGCGTGGTGCCGCCGGCCGTGGCCCGCCGCGGCGCCTACCTCGCCCGCAACGTGGTGCTGATGCCCTCCTACGTGAACATCGGCGCCTACGTCGACGAAGGCACCATGGTCGACACCTGGGCCACGGTGGGCTCCTGCGCCCAGATCGGCAAGAACGTGCACCTGTCGGGCGGCGTGGGCATCGGCGGCGTGCTGGAACCGCTGCAAGCCAACCCGACCATCATCGAAGACAACTGCTTCATCGGCGCCCGCTCGGAAGTCGTGGAAGGCGTGATCGTCGAAGAGAACTCGGTGCTGGCCATGGGCGTGTTCCTGTCGCAAAGCACCAAGATCTATGACCGCGCCACCGGCAAGATCACCTATGGCCGCGTGCCCTCGGGTTCGGTCGTGGTCCCGGGCTCGCTGCCGTCGGCCGACGGTTCGCACAGCCTGGCTTGCGCGGTCATCGTCAAGCGCGTCGACGCGCAGACCCGCGCCAAGACCAGCATCAATGATCTGCTGAGGGCGTAAATGAGTACTGCCGTACTGGATCTGGTCAAGGACCTGATTGCCCGCCCTTCGGTCACGCCGGCCGATGAAGACTGCCAGGCCACGCTCGCCGCGCGCCTGGAACGCATCGGCTTCACCTGCGAGACCATCGCCCAGGGCGGGGTCACCAATCTGTGGGCACGGCGCGGTAGCGCGGCGCCGCTGGCCGTGTTCGCCGGTCACACGGACGTGGTGCCTCCGGGTCCGCGCGAAAAGTGGGACAGCGATCCTTTCGTTCCCACCGAGCGCGATGGCTACCTGTACGGCCGCGGGGCGGCCGACATGAAGAGCTCGATCGCCGCCTTCGTGGTGGCGGCCGAGGAATTCGTGGCGGCCCACCCGCAGCATGGCGGCTCGATCGCCCTGCTGATTACCTCCGACGAAGAAGGCCCGTCCATCGACGGCACCGCCATCGTCTGCGACGCGCTGAAGG
This sequence comes from Achromobacter sp. D7-1, assembly GCF_059760445.1. NCBI lineage: Bacteria > Pseudomonadati > Pseudomonadota > Betaproteobacteria > Burkholderiales > Alcaligenaceae > Achromobacter > Achromobacter sp. D7-1. Next base: position 21,205 of record NZ_JCBAMT010000095.1, read on the forward strand.
CGCGCGGCGAACAGATGGACTATTGCATCGTGGGCGAGCCCACTTCGGGCGACGTGCTGGGCGACACCTGCAAGAACGGCCGCCGCGGCTCGCTGTCGGGCAAGCTCACGGTCAAGGGTATCCAGGGTCACGTGGCCTACCCGCACCTGGCGCGCAACCCCGTGCACCAGTTGGCGCCGGCGCTGGCCGACATCGTCAACATCGAATGGGACCAGGGCAACGAATACTTCCCGCCCACCACGTTCCAGGTGTCGAACCTGAACTCGGGCACCGGCGCCACCAACGTGGTGCCGGGCGAGGCCGTAGCGCTGTTCAACTTCCGCTTCTCGACCGCCAGCACGCCGGAAGGCTTGCAGGCGCGGGTGCACGAAGTGCTGGACCGCCATGGCCTGGAGTACACGCTGGACTGGGAGCTGGGCGGCGAGCCCTTCCTCACGCCGCGCGGTTCGCTGACGGATGCGCTGGTCTCGGCCATCCGCGACGAAACCGGCGTGACGGCAGAACTCTCCACCACCGGCGGCACGTCCGATGGCCGCTTCATCGCCAAGATCTGCCCGCAGGTCATCGAGTTCGGTCCCTGCAACGCCACGATCCACAAGGTCAACGAACGCGTGGAAGTGGCATCGCTGGATCCGTTGAAAAACATTTATCGGCGCACGCTGGAAAACCTCCTGCTCGCCTAGAAAGAAGTCCCCTATGTACCAATCCGCCCGCCAAGAACTGCTGACCCTGCGCGACCTGATCCGCTACGGCGTATCACGCCTGAACGCCGCCCAGGTGGCGCTGGGGCACGGCAGCGACAACGCCTGGGACGAGGCGGTCTACCTGACGCTGCACGCCTTGCATCTGCCGCTGGACACGCTGGAGCCCTTTCTGGACGCCCGCGTGCTCAGCGAGGAACGCAACCGCGTGCTCGAACTGATCGACCGTCGCGTGACCGAGCGCCTGCCCGCCGCCTACCTCACCAACGAGGCCTGGCTGCGCGGCCACCGCTTCTACGTGGACCAGCGCGTCATCGTGCCGCGCTCGCCCATCGCGGAATTGCTGGACCAGGGCCTGGCGCCCTGGGTGCAGGATGCGCTGGCGGTCGAGAACGTGCTGGACATGTGCACGGGGTCCGGCTGCCTGGCGATCCTGTCGGCATTGGCCTTCCCCTACGCCCACGTGGACGCGGTGGACGTGTCGCCCGACGCGCTGGAAGTGGCGCGCCGCAACGTCGACGACTACGGCCTGGCGGACCGCCTGGACCTGCACGCAAGCAATCTGTTCGACAATCTGCCGCCACGCCAGTACGACGTGATCATCTGCAACCCGCCTTACGTCAACAGCGGTTCGATGGACGCGCTGCCCCAGGAATACCGCCATGAACCGCAGCTGGCCCTGGCCGGCGGCGACGACGGCATGGACCTGGTGCGCCGCATCCTCGACGCGGCGCCGCGGTTCCTGACCCCGGAAGGCGTGCTGGTGCTGGAGATCGGCCATGAGCGCGACTTCTTTGAAGCCGCGTTCCCGCAGCTGTCGCCCGTGTGGCTGGATACCGAAGAAGCTTCCGACCAGCTTCTGCTGCTTACCCGCGAGCAACTGAGCCTGTGATACGCGCTACTGGATTGACCCTGCGCCGCGGCACCAAGGTGCTGCTGGACGGCGCCGAATTCGTCGCGCACCCCGGTGAACGCGTGGGTATCGTGGGCAAGAACGGCGCGGGCAAGTCCTCGCTGTTCGCGCTCTTGACCGGCGCGTTGGACCTGGACGCCGGCAACCTGGCGATGCCGGCCGGCTGGCGCATCGCCAGCGTCAAGCAGGAACTCGAGGCGGACGAACGCCCGGCGCGCGAATTCGTCATCGACGGCGACACCCACCTGCGCGAACTGCAGGCGCGCCGCGCCGAACTGACGGACGAGCAAGGCACGCAGATCGCTGAGGTGGAAGCGGCGCTGGTGGAAGCCGGTGCCTGGAGCGCGGCCTCGCGCGCCGAGCAGTTGCTGGCAGGCCTGGGCTTCAAGCCCGCAGAATGGATGCAGCCGGTGGCGAGCTTTTCCGGCGGCTGGCGCATGCGCCTGGCCCTGGCCCGCGCGCTGATGGCGCCGTCCGAACTGCTGCTGCTGGACGAGCCCACCAACCACCTGGATCTCGACGCCATGCTGTGGCTGGAGAAATGGCTGGCCGCCTATCCCGGCACCGTCATGCTGATCTCCCACGACACCGAGTTCCTGGACGCGGTCGCCAAGTCCATCCTGCACTTCGACCATGCCAAGCTGGTGCGCTACCGCGGCGGCTATGGCGACTTCCTGACGCAGCGCGCCGAGCGCCTGCGCCAGACCAATATCGCCTACGAACGCCAGACCCGAGAGGCGGCCCGGCTGCAAGGCTTCATCGACCGCTTCAAGGCCAAGGCGTCCAAGGCCAAGCAGGCGCAAAGCCGCGTCAAGGCGCTAGCGCGCATGCAGGTACTGGCGCCCTTGCACGCCGAAGCGGGCATCGATATCCGCATCCCCTCGCCCGATCAGGTGCCGGACCCGCTCCTGACCCTGGAACACCTGTCGGCCGGCTATACGGACGCCGACGGCAACACGGTGTCCATCCTGCGCGACGTGACCCTGATGGTGCGCGCCGGCAGCCGCGTCGGCGTGCTGGGCGCCAACGGCGCCGGCAAGAGCACGCTGATCAAGACTTTGGCCGAAGAACTGCCGGTGCAGGCGGGCGAACGCCGCGCCTCGCGCGGCTTGGCGATCGGCTATTTCCATCAGCACCAGCTGGACATGCTGGACGTGGACAGCACGCCCATCGCCCACTTGGCGCGCCTGGCCCCCGACGCCCGCGAACAGGAACTGCGCAACTACCTGGGCGGCTTCGGCTTTTCGGGCGACACGGTGACCAGCAAGGTCGGCCCGATGTCCGGCGGCGAGAAAGCGCGCCTGGCGCTGTCCCTGATCGTCTGGCAAAAACCCAACCTGCTGCTGCTGGACGAACCCAGCAACCACCTGGACGTGGAGACGCGCGAGGCCCTGGCCGCGGCGCTGGCGGACTTCGGTGGCAGCATGCTGCTGGTATCGCATGACCGCCACCTGCTGCGTACCACCGTGGACAGCTTCTGGATCGTGGCCGATGGCGCGGTATGCGAGTTCGACGGCGACCTGGAGGACTACCGCGATTGGCTCGCCGCCCGCAACGCCGGCGAACGCGCGGAAGCCGCGCGCGAGAACGCGGAAGGCAACGAACCGGTAGTGGACCGCAAGGCCCAGCGCCGCGCCGAAGCCGAACAGCGCCAGCGCCTTTCCGCCCTGCGCAAGCCGCTGGAATCCAGGCTTGCCAAGGTCGAGACCGAAATGGAGAAGCTGCGCGCCAAGCTGCACGGGCTGGACGCCATCATCGCCGACCCGGACCTGTACTCGGACGCGCGCCGCGCCGAACGCCAGAAGGTCATGGCCGAACACGGCGAACACGGCAAGCGCATGGACGAGCTGGAAGAGCAGTGGCTGGAAATCCAGGGCTCGCTGGAAGAGATCGAACAGTCCGAGGCCTGACGGCTTGCGGCGGGGGGCCCGCCCCCCCCCCCCCCCCCCTTTTCCGGTTATCTTGAAAAAAAAAAAAGTATTATTTTTAATCCTCTCTCTTTTTTAAAACTCCCCGCC
>NZ_JCBAMT010000096.1:0-24512 GCF_059760445.1 Achromobacter sp. D7-1
CAGTGGAAGAAATCGCCGCCGTCGCCGATTCGGGCCTGTCCACCTTCGTGGGCCGCGAAGTCGCCAAGAGCGACCGTCCGGAACTGGCCGGCGCGCGCGTCGTCGTCTCCGGCGGCCGCGGCCTGGGCAGCGCCGAGAACTTCAAGATCCTGGATCCGCTGGCCGACAAGCTGGGCGCCGCACTCGGCGCCTCGCGCGCCGCGGTCGACGCAGGCTATGCGCCTAACGACTGGCAAGTCGGTCAAACCGGCAAGATCGTCGCGCCGCAGCTGTATGTGGCGGTTGGTATCTCGGGTGCCATCCAGCATCTGGCCGGCATGAAGGATTCGAAGGTCATCGTGGCCATCAACAAGGATCCGGAAGCGCCGATCTTCGGCGTGGCCGACTATGGCCTGGTGGGCGACCTGTTCCAGGTTGTGCCTGAACTGACCGGCGCGCTGTAAGTCTTATCGCGCTGCGGTATTGAAGGCCCGCCAGCTTCGCGCTGGCGGGCTTTTTTATTTTTGACGCCAGGACCACACATCCTTTGATTTCAATATCCCAAATCTTTTGATTTCTCGAAAGATTCTGATAATGTGTTCCGCGCGCAGCTAGATTCGCGCAAGTGCTCGACCTGTACAGAACGAAGGAGATTCGGGATGGAATGGTTCTTTGACACTCTGCGAAAATATCCGGAACTTGCGATATTCCTTACCCTCGGTGTCGGGTACTGGATAGGCGCCAAGAAGATCTTCGGATTCAATCTGGGAGCCGTGACCGGCACGCTGTTGGTGGGCGTTCTGGTGGGACAGCTCAATATCACGATCGCTCCCGTCCTCAAGCAGGTCTTCTTCCTGCTCTTCCTGTTCGGTCTGGGTTACGGCGTCGGACCGCAGTTCTTCCGAGGGATGAAAAGCGATGGCCTTCCCCAGGTCATCTTTGCCGTCATTATTTGCGTGATCTGCCTGTTGGTGACATGGGCGACAGCCGTAGGCTTCGGCTTCGATGCCGGCACCGGCGCGGGCCTGTTGTCAGGGGCCCAAACCATTTCCGCGGTCATGGGCGTGGCGACGGACACCATCAACGGTTTGGGCATAGACGCAGCCACCAAAAAGAAATGGATCGACAGCATTCCTGTCGCCTACGCGGTTTGCTACATCTTCGGCACGGTCGGAAGCGCCTGGATCCTGGCATCCCTGGGCCCGAAGCTGATGCGCGTGGACATCGTGAAGGAGTGCCAGGAATACGAAGCCAAGATGTCCGGCGGCGCCGACTCGATGGAATTGTCGGGCTACCGCAAGTTCATTGCGCGCGCCTACAAGCTGGACCGCGAGGAATTTGTCGGCAAGACGGTGGGAGATCTGGAGTCCCGCTTCGTCGAGGCTCGAGTGTTCGTGGAACGCATCCGGCGCGGCGACCAGATCATCGACAGCGATGCCAAGACGGTGCTGCAGCAGGGCGACATACTGGGCGTGACCGGCAGGCATGACGCGCTGGTCACCCAGGCCGCTGGCATCATCGGCACCGAGGTCGAGGACCGCGACCTGATCAGCATGCCCGCCGAGGTCGTCGAGGTCGTGCTGACCAACAAGAACATCGCCGGCAAGACCATCAAGGAAATCGCGGACAGCGAAGCCGGCCGCGAACTGGGACGCGGCGTGTTCCTGCGCAAGGTCGTGCGCGGCGGCCACGACATGCCGGTCAACTGGGGCCTGAAGCTGGACCGCGGCGATCGTTTGTTCGTACTGGGCGCCAAGCGCGACGTTGAGCGCGTGGTCGGCCGGCTGGGCTACGTGGACCGCGCCACCAGCCAGACCGACATGGTCTTCGTCGGTTTCGGCATCCTGCTCGGTGGCCTGTTCGGCTCGCTGGTGCTGACCGTGGGCGGCGTTCCCGTCACCTTGTCGACCTCCGGCGGCGCGCTGATTTCCGGCCTGATTTTCGGCTATCTGCGCTCGGTGCATCCGACCTTCGGCCGGGTGCCGGAACCGGTGCACTGGTTTCTGACATCGGTGGGGCTGACGACGTTCGTTGCGGTCGTGGGCATATCTTCAGGGCCGGGATTCGTGCTGGGCTTCCAGCAATTGGGCGCCAAGCTCTTCATCGCGGGCATCATCGCCACCAGCGTTCCGATGATCGTGGGCGTGTACATTGCGCGGTACGTATTCAAGTTCCATCCCGCCATCGCGCTGGGAGTCTGCGCCGGAGCCCGGACCACCACCGCGGCCATCGGCCAAATCACCGAAACGGCGAAGAGCCAGGTGCCCGCCCTGGGCTACACGGTTCCCTACGCCATCGGCAATACCCTGCTCATCATCTGGGGGATTGTCATCGTCATGCTCATGTCCTAGCAGAACGCCCCGCAAGCCCCGCGCTTGTGGGGCGTTTTGCAAGCGCGCCGGCCCGGCCGGCGACGCTCAGCGCCTGTCACCACGCAAACCAGGAGTACTGAACAATGGCTTCCACCGCGCCTCTCACCGTCAGCCTGGCCTCGGCCTTGAAAACCACCCGTTCGCGCCAACGCGACCTCGAACAGCTTTCTCCGTTTGAACTGAAGGACTACCTGATCACGCTGGCCAAGGACAACCAGCACACCGCCGCCATCACCATGTTGAACGCCGGCCGCGGCAACCCGAACTGGATCGCCACCGAACCGCGCGACGCCTTCTTCCTGATGGGCCAGTTCGCGATGAAGGAAGCGCGCCGCGTGCGCGACGAGTCCATCCTGGCGGGCATGCCGGCCAAGAAAGGCTGCGCCGACCGGATGCGCAAGTTCCTGTCCAAGCACAAAGGCATGGACGGCTACGATTTCCTGGTCGGCGTGCTGGAATACGGCGTCAAGGTCAAGGGCTTCGACCCCGACGCATGGGTCCATGAATTGACGGACAGCATCATCGGCGACAACTATCCCGTGCCGCCGCGCGCGCTGGTCCATCTTGAACAGATCGTGCACGATTACCTGATCAAGGAAATGTGCGACGGTCGTCCGCCCAAAGGCAAGTTCGACCTGTTCCCGGTCGAAGGCGGCACGGCGGCCATGTGCTACATCTTTGATTCGCTGATGCAGAACGGCTTGCTGAAGCAGGGCGACACCATCGCGCTGTTCCTGCCCACCTTCACGCCCTACATCGAGATCTCGCATCTGGAGCGCTTCCAGTTCAAGATCGTCCCGATCAACGCCAGCAGCCTGCGGGCCGACGGCACCCATGATTGGCACTATCCGGCGTCTGAAATCGCCAAGCTGGAAAATCCCAAGATCAAGCTGGCGGTCACGGTCAACCCCAGCAACCCGCCGTCGGTGGCGTTCAGCCCGGTCGAGATGAAGCAGATCGTGCGCCTGATCCGCAAGAACCCGGACCTGGTGCTGGTGACGGACGACGTCTATGGCACCTTCGTGCCGAACTTCCGCTCGCTGATGGCCGAAGTGCCGCATAACACCATATGCGTGTACTCGTTCTCGAAGAACTTCGGCTGCACCGGATGGCGCCTGGGCGTGATCGCGACCCATGAAAAGAACACCATGGACCGCCGCATCGCCGAACTGCCGGCGTCCTGGAAGCAGCGCTTGAACAAGCGCTACGGCGCCATGACGATGGAGCCCGAAAAGCTCAAGTTCATCGACCGGCTGGTGGCCGACAGCCGCAATGTCGCGCTGAACCACACCGCAGGCCTGTCCCTGCCGCAGCAGGTGCAGATGGGCTTTTTCGCGCTGTCGCATCTGATGGACCTGAAGGACTCGTACAAGCACCTGACGATGAAGATCGTGCGCGCGCGGCGCGATGCGCTGTGGCGCGGCCTGGGCATCCCCATGCCGCCCGAAGATCCGATGCGCGCCTGGTACTACGTCGAGCTGGATTTCATGGTCTGGGCCAAGATCACGTATGGCGAGGCGTTCTGCAAGTACATGATGTCCAACTATGAGCCGGTCGACTTCCTGTTCCGCCTGGCCGAGAAGTCCGGCGTGGTGCTGATGGACGGCGGCGGCTTCGGCGGCCCGCCGTGGTCGATCCGTGTCTCGCTGGCGAATCTGGACGATGGAGACTACGCCAAGATCGGCAAGCACATGGTCGAAGCCGCGACCGAGTACGTCGAGGCATGGAAGGCCGGCGAGCTGGTGCGTTCGGGCCCGACGGCCGGCAAGGGCCAGACCACGAAGGCGCCCGCAGCCAAGCGCAAGGCGGGCAAGACCGCGGTCGCCAAAAAGGCTGTCAAGAAAGCGGTGAAGAAGGCCGACGTGGCGGTGAAGTCCGTCAAGAAGGCGGCCGCGCGCAAGTAGGCAGGCCAGGCAGCAACCTCCAGGGCGACATGACGACATGACTTGCACCGTCGGGTTTTTCAATAGCGTTCCCATCGCAGTGCTGTTCGTGACGGTGGGCTTGGGATACCTGATCGGCAAGCTCAAAGTCGGGCCAATCCAGCTGGGCGGCGTGTGCGGAACACTCATCGTCGCCCTGCTGATCGGCCAGACGGGTTGCCAGATGCGCGGCGACCTGAAGGAAGTCGCGTTCGCCCTGTTCATCTTCGCAATGGGATATTCGGGCGGGCCGCAGTTCTTCGCCAACCTGAACCGCTCCAGCCTGCGCTACATCGCGCTGCCCCTCATCGAAGCCTTGCTGGTGCTGACCATCGTGCTGTCGGCAGTGCCGCTGTTCGGCCTGGACGCGGGGACAGCGGCGGGTCTTGCGGCGGGCGCGGCTACCGAATCGGCCGTGGTCGGGACCGCTGCCGAGGCGCTCAAGCACCTGGGCCTGGCGGACGCCGAGGTCCAGCGCATGGAAGCCAATATCGCCACAGCCTATACGCTGACCTACCTGGTGGGCCTGATCAGCATTGTGTTCTTCACCAGCCAGATTGCGCCGGCGCTGTTGCGCATGAATCTGCGCGAGGCCTCCAAGGCGTTGGAGGAAAAGCTGGGCGTCGCCGGGGGCGAGGGCGAGGACGCGAACATGCCCACCTTGCCGCGGCTCGTGGGACGCTCGCACGTGGTCAAGGACGCGGATGGCAAAAGCGTGGCCGAAGTGGAGTCCGCGCTGGGCGGGCGCACGGTCATCAGCCGCATCCTGCGCAATGGCGAGGCGGTGGACGCCACGCCCGAGGACATGTTGGCCACGGGCGATATCGTGGTGGTGCTGGGCTTGCGCCGCTTCGCGCTGCGTGCGGGTTCCGTCATCGGACCCGAAATCCAGTTGCCGGAAGCGCATGCCGACGATCTGCAACTCAGCGAGCTGGCCGTCATCGTCAACAAGAAGACGGTCAACGGCCATACCGTCGGGGAACTGGCGAAGCGGCCGAACGCCCGCCGGGCGCGCGGCGTTTTCCTGCAATCCATTGTGCGCTCGGGCCACTCCTTGCCGATCACGCTATCCACGGTGGTGCAGTATGGCGACCTGGTTACGCTGGTCGGCGCCGAGCCCGAATTGTCGGAAGCCGGTGCGGCCCTGGGCAACGAACTGCGGCGCAGCGGCGTGACCGACCTGGTGTTCCTGGCTTTCGGCATCCTCGCGGGCCTGATGATAGGCAGCCTGAGCGCGCGGCTCTGGGGCATACCCGTGTCGCTGGGCAGCGGCGGCGGGGCGCTGGTCAGCGGCCTGGTCTGCGGCTGGATCAACGCCAAGCGGCCGGCGATAGGGCATATGCCGGACCATGCCGTGCAGTTGTTGAAGGACCTGGGGCTGGCGGTGTTCGTGGCCTGCGTCGGACTGTCGGCGGGACCCGAGGCCATTGCCTTGATCCGTGAACATGGCGCGGTGCTGCCGCTTATCGGCCTGCTGGTTTCGTTGGGGCCGGCCTGCCTGTCGCTTTGGCTGGGCCACAAGATCCTGAAGATCGAAGGGCCCCTGCTGGTCGGCGCCATCGCCGGCCAGCATGTCAGCACCCCGGCCATCAGCGCCATCCTGACGTCCAGCGGCAGTTCCGTGCCGCTGTTGGGCTACACGGTGACGTATGCCATCGCCAACGTGCTGCTGCCGGTGCTGGGGCCGATCATCGTGTCGCTGGCGCACCATCTGGCCTAACGGGGGCTCTGCCGCAGCAGCGCGCATCCCTGCCAGGTCTGATCGTCGATCAGGCGCTCTATTTCGTCTTTGCACAGATCGATGACCCGGCTTACCGCCGGCGTGGGAGGCAGACTCTCGCTGGCGCAGAGCACCAGTTCACGCGACAGGGTTTCGTCCAGCGCGTGCGCCACGATCGATCCGTCCGCGATTTCAGGTTGGGCTGCCGAGGACGGCAGTATCGTAGCCGCCATTCCGCTGCGCACCGCCGGAACAAGGATCGCCGACGTGCTCGCTTCGGCGAACAGATTGCAGGTCAGGCCTGCCGTCAGGAAGGCATGGTCGAGGCGCGCGCGCAGGGTATTGGGCAGGCTGGGCAGGACGAGCGGCAAGGCGGCGAAGTCCGCAATGGCCAGGGTACGGCGCGGCAGCGTCACGCTGGCGTGGGCCAGCAGGAACAGGTTTTCCCGCAGCAGCGGCGTGCGCAGCAGGCCCTGGATAGGCTGCTGGTCCGGCGACAGGGAAAAATCGATGCGCCCCTGCAGAACCAGCTTGGTCAGGTCCGCGCTGGGCACGTCGACGATTTCCAGCACCACCGAGGGCAGTTCCGCCTTGGCGCGGCGCATCAGCGGCAGGGCCAGCATGCGGGCGGTGCTGGAGGCCAGCCCGATCGATACCGTGCCGGTGACCTGATCCGTGGTCTTGGAGAGCAGGCTGCGGGTGCTGTCGACCTGACGCAGAATGGTTTGCGCATGTCGGTACAGCAGCAGGCCTTCGGCGGTGGGCTGCGCGCCCTTGACGCCGCGCACCAGCAACGAGACGCCCAGGCTTTCCTCCAGCAGCGCCATCTGTTGGCTCAGCGCCGGCTGCGCGACGTGCAGGCTTGCCGCTGCGCGGGTCATGTTGCGCATTTCAACGACACGGACAAAGTACTTGAGTTGGCGCAGATTCATTGAATAAGAGAATCTTATGGATAGATCGGAAAATAGTATTTTCGGCGCTCTCGAGGTGCTGCCTAGAATGGGCTTCGCATCAAGGGAGAACGAAAATGAGTCTGCCGTTGGCAGGGTTGAAAGTGCTGGATCTGACCCGAGCGCTCTCCGGACCGTTCTGCACAATGATTCTCGGAGACCTGGGCGCTGAAGTCGTCAAGGTGGAGCCCATGCCGGCGGGCGAAATGGCGCGGCAATGGGGCCCCTTCGAAGAAGATATAAGTGTTTATTATCTTAGTGCCAATCGTAGCAAGCAAGGTATAGGCGTGGACTTCCGCAAGCCGGAGGGACTGGCGCTGCTGCGCAGAATGGCCCTGGCGTCCGACATCGTGGTCGAGAACTTCAAGGTCGGAACCATGGATGCGATGGGCCTGGGTTACGAGGCGCTGGCGCAGGAACAGCCGGGGCTGATCATGGCGTCGATCTCCGGTTTCGGCAGCAAGGGGCCGGCGCGGGACTGGGCTGGCTTTGACCAGGTCGCGCAAGGCTACTCCGGCTTCATGAGCCTGACGGGCTCGCCGGAGTCGGGGCCGATGCGAGTGGGAGTGGCCGTGGGCGACTTGACCGCAGGCATGTGGCTGACGATAGGGATCCTGTCCGCCGTCGCGCAGCGTTCGTCGACCGGACGTGGGCAGCATGTGGAAACGTCGCTGCTGGCTGGACTCATGGCATTACTCAGCGTCCAGGGCCAGCGCTACCTCAGCAAGGGGGAAATCCCCGAACCTTGCGGCAACGTGCATCCGGTCATCGCGCCCTACGGTACTTTCGAGACCGCGGACGGGCCGCTCAATCTGGCGCCGGCGACCCAGGCGATGTGGGTCAAGCTCTGCGGCATACTCGGGCTCTCCCATCTGGTGTCCGACGAGCGCTTCCTCACGAACGCGGAGCGCATGCAGCACCGCTATGCGTTGAAGCAGGAGCTGGAGGCCGGCCTCCAGCGCAAGACGCGCATGGAGTGGACTGCGCTGATGATCGAAGGCGGCATTCCCGCCGGGCCCATTAATACCCTGGAAGACGTGTTCGCCGATGCGCAGGTGCAGGCCTGCGGACTGGTGCGCTCCCTGGACCACCCGCTGCTGGGCGAGTTGCGGCAGGTGGACCTGCCCCTGGGCCTGAGCGCTGCGGGCACGGCAAGCCGCCGCGCCCCGCCTGTCTTCGGCCAGCACACGCGTGAAGTGTTCGCGCGCTACGGGATGGCGGATGCCGAGATCGATCGCCTGTTGGCGGACGGGGTGGCGCATCAGGCGGAGGTCTACGCATGACGGCGCCTTCCGATACACCCAGCTTGTCCATTGACGGACACGTTGCCACCGTCCGCCTGCGCAGGCCTGGCCATGCCAACCGGCTCGGTCCCCAGGACTTGGCTGTTCTCAGGGAGCATTTGGACCGGGTCAATGCGGACGACGCGGTCAGGGTGCTGCGCTTCCAGTCCGAGGGCAAGTATTTCTGCAGCGGCTATGACATTTCGTCCCTGGCGTCGGACCAGGCGCCCAGCTCTCTCTATTTTGGCCAGACCATGGACCTGATCGAGGCGGCGCGGCCAGTGACGATAGCGGCGGTCCAGGGCGGGGCCTATGGCGGCGGCACCGACCTGTGCCTGGCCTGCGATTTCCGCATCGGCACGCCGCAGGCGGATATGTTCATGCCGGCCACGCGGCTGGGCCTGCATTTCTACGCTGGCGGCATGTCGCGCTATGTGGCGCGGCTTGGCCTGGATCAGGCCAAGCGGCTGTTCCTGACCGCGGAAAAGCTCCAGGCCGACGAAATGCTGCGCATCGGATTCCTGACCGAACTGGTGCCCGAGGAGACGCTGGCGGCGCGGCTGGACGCCTTGAGCGCGCAGATAGCAGCGATGGCGCCGATCCCGCTGTTCGGCGTCAAGGCGCACCTGAACCGCATCGCGCGGGGCGAACTCGATCTGGCCGGAATCGAACAGGCGGTATTGCGTTCCGAGCGGTCGCATGACCTGGCTGAAGGCGCGGCGGCCTGGAAGGAGAAGCGCGCGCCGCATTTCACCGGCTGCTGACGCAGCCGGCGCATGAGCAGAGAGCCGCAGCACAAGCGGCTCCGATTCCACCAAAGGAGACACCGATGAAACCCGCTATCGCCGCCTGCGGCGCCGTACTTGCCGCTGTTGCCACTTTGTCCGCGATGCCCGGAGGGGCGCACGCGGCCGCTCCTTACCCCTCCAAGCCCTTGACGCTGGTGATCGGATTTCCGCCTGGCGGCGGGGCGGATCAGGTGGGCCGCGTCTATGCGAACGCACTTGCCAGGCAGTTGAAGCAGCCGGTCGTCATCGAAAACCGTCCTGGCGCAGGATCGACCATCGGCGCCAGCCTCGCCGCGCGCGCCGCCGCCGACGGCTACACGCTGTACCTGGGCAATTCCAGCGTCATGGGCAGCGACAGCGCGCTGTACAAAGTGGATTACACGCCGGATAGTTTCGTGCCCGTGGCGCAGCTGACCACCGGTCCCATGGTGCTGATCGCGAACGCCAAGCTGGGGCTGAAAGACGTGCAGGACCTGATCGACCGTGCCAAGAGCAAGCCGGGGTCCATCAACGTCGCGTCGTCCGGCAACGGCGTCATTACGCACCTGGCGGCGGTCGAGTTCATGACGCTCTCCGGCGTGAAGCTGATGCATATTCCCTTCAAGGGAGGGGCCGCGGCGGCGCAATCCGTGGCAGCGGGCGACACCGACGTCTCGTTCGCCACGGCGCCGTCGGCCAAGTCGGTGATCGACACCGGCAAGGTAGTGGCGCTGGCGGTCACGTCCGGCCAGCCTTCCCGGCTGTTGCCCTATCCTCCCATTTCGCAGACCGTGCCCGGCTATGACCTCTCGAACTGGTGGGGCATCTTCGCTCCCAAGGGCACGCCGGTGGAAGTGCTGGAGACGCTGTTCAAGGCCAGCAATGAGGTGCTGGCTTTGCCCGACGTGCAGCAGGGCATGGCCGCCGGCTATGAAGAAGTGACACCGTCCGCGTCCCTGGCCGCGTTCGGGGACTATGCCCGCAAGGAAGGAGGCAAGGGTTTAAGATTGGCCAAAGAAAGCCTAGAGACTGCCAATTGATGGAGACCCCATGCCCTACGTAACCCCGCTGCAGGACTTCCGCTTCGCCTTGAACGAGCTGGCCGGACTCGACGAAGTCCTGAAGCTGCCCGGCTTCGAAGAGGTCACGCCGGACCTGGTGGACGCCATCCTGGAAGAGAACGGGCGTTTCGTGGAACAGGCCGTGGCGCCGCTCAATGTACCGGGTGACACGCAGCCGCCGGTCTGGAAAGACGGCCAGGTCACCACGACGCCGGGCTATGCGCAGGGTTTCAAGGACTACGCGGCGGGCGGCTGGCAGGGCTTGCAGCATCCCGTGGCCTGGGGCGGGCAGGGCCTGCCCAAGCTGGTCGCGGCGGCGCCGGGCGAGAACATCCAGGCGGCCAGCCTGGCATTTTCCTTGTGTCCCATGCTGACGGACGGGGTGATCGAGGCGCTGCTCACCGTCGGATCCGAAGCGCAGCGCAAGCAGTACGTGCCGCAACTGATCGGCGGCAAGTGGACTGGCACGATGAACCTGACCGAGCCGCAGGCCGGCTCGGACCTGGCGCAGGTCGCGACCCGCGCGGTGAAGCAGGCTGACGGCAGCTACCGGCTGAGCGGGCAGAAAATCTTCATCACCTATGGCGACCACGACCTGGCCGAAAACATCATCCATCTGGTGCTGGCGCGCACCCCGGACGCGCCCGCCGGGGTGAAGGGCATCTCGCTTTTCATCGTTCCCAAGTTCCTGGTGCAGGCCGACGGCAGCCTGGGCAAGCGCAACGACGTCTGGTGCGCGTCGCTGGAGCACAAGCTGGGCATTCACGGCAGCCCCACCGCCGTGTTGCTTTACGGCTCGGGCAAGGGCGAAGTGGGCGAGGGCGCCATCGGCTATCTGGTCGGCGAGCAGAACCGCGGCCTGGAATACATGTTCATCATGATGAATGCCGCCCGCTATTCGGTGGGGCAGCAAGGTATAGGCGTGTCGGAGCGTGCCTGCCAGCACGCGCTGGCCTATGCGCGCGAGCGCGTACAGGGCCGCGCCATCGAAGGGTCGGCTGGCCCTGTGGCCATCGTGCACCATCCGGACGTGCAGCGCATGCTGATGACCATGAAGGCGTTGACGGAGGCGGCGCGCGCCGTGTCCTATGTGACGGCGGCAGCGCACGACAAGGGCACGCATCATCCCGACCCGGAGCAGCGCTCGCGCAACCGGGCCTTCTACGAGTACATGGTGCCCATCGTCAAGGGTTTCTCGACCGAAACGGCGGTCGAGGTCGCGTCCCTGGGCCTGCAAGTGCATGGCGGCATGGGCTACATCGAGGAAACCGGGGCGGCGCAGTACTACCGCGACGCACGCATCCTGCCCATCTACGAGGGCACGACCGCGATCCAGGCCAACGACCTGGTCAGCCGCAAGACGCAGCGCGACGGCGGCGCCACTGCCCATGCCGCGATCGCGGCGATGCGGGAGACGCTGCGCGCCGTGGAGACCGAGGCGAAGCGCGCGTCCGCGGGCGAGCAGGAGGGGCTGCGCCTGCTGCGCGACAACCTGGACAGCGCCATCCAGGCCTACGAGGCCGGCGTGGCCTTCATCCTGGAACAATCGCCGACCAATATCAGGGCGGTCTATTCCAGCAGCGTGCCTTATCTGATGCTGGCCGGGGTGGTGCACGGCGGCTGGCAGATGGCGCGGGCCGTGCTGGCCTGCCGGCGCCACCTGGCGGCCGGGTCCACCGATCCGTTCCACACAGCCAAGCTGGCGACTGGATTGTTCTACGGCGCCCACATCCTGCCGCGGGCGCTGGCCCTGTCGGCCGCGGTGCGCGCGGGAGTGGTGGCGGACGCCTGCGGCGCCAGCTTGAATATTGCATAAGGTTATATGACTTGCGTATTTCCCCAGCTGCAGGTTTGATGGAAGAATCGTTTCACAGGCGCTACCTTGCGCCAAGAAACGCTGTTCTGCGCCGCCTGCCGCGACGGGCGGCCAGCCCCTCACCTGCATCCGCACACAGGAGACACCATGAGTCATCTACGCCTGGGCGACACCGCCCCTGATTTCGAACAGGAATCCTCGGCTGGACCGATCCGCTTCCATGAGTATCTGGGTAACAGCTGGGGTGTGCTTTTCTCGCACCCGGCCGATTTCACGCCCGTCTGCACCACCGAACTGGGCTACACCGCCAAGCTGGCCGACGAGTTCGCCAAGCGCAACGTGAAGGTGCTGGCGCTGTCGGTGGACGGCACCGATTCGCATACCAAATGGATCGAGGACATCAACGACACGCAGTCCACCAAGGTCAACTTTCCGATCCTGGCCGACAAGGACCGCAAGGTGTCCGAGCTCTACGACATGATCCACCCGAACGCCAACGCCACGCTGACCGTGCGTTCGGTGTTCATCATCGACCCCAACAAGAAGGTGCGCCTGACCATCACGTATCCGGCCAGCACCGGTCGCAACTTCAATGAAATCCTGCGGGTCATCGATTCCCTGCAACTGACCGACAGCCACAGCGTGGCCACGCCGGTGAACTGGGAAGATGGCGACGACGTGATCATCGTTCCGTCGCTGCAGGACGAGGCCGTGATCAAGCAGAAGTTTCCCAAGGGCTACAAGGCCGTGCGCCCCTATCTGCGCATTACGCCGCAGCCTAATAAGTAAATTCGGAAACCGCAGGGGCTGGTCCCTGTTCGAAACCGCCGCCTGCCCTTTGGGGAGGCGGCGGTTTTTCATTGGGGCGCGCGTGGGGGGCAGGGCAGATTCCCATTGCTGGGACGGCGGTCCTATATGCCTGCGAGCGATGAGCAACCAAATAATGATTCGTTCCGTTCAGAACGCCCAGCCAGCACACTTGCTCCCACATTGCCGAACACAGGGAGCATGGGATGTCTTTCAGGAAAGCCGGTTGGTTGGCCGCCTTGGCCGCAGTGACGATGTCGTTTGCCGCGATCGCGCCGGCGCAGGCGCAGCAGAAGCAGACGCTCCTGAACGTCTCGTATGACCCGACCCGCGAGCTGTATCGCGCGATCGACGACGCGTTCATCAAGCAATACAAGGAAAAGGCCAACGTCGATCTGACCATCCGCCAATCGCACGGCGGTTCCGGCCGCCAGGCGCGCTCCGTCATCGACGGCCTGGAAGCCGACGTGGTGACCCTGGCGCTGGCCTACGACATCGACGCCGTCGCCGACCGCGGGTTGCTGCCTGCCGACTGGCAGGCCCGCCTGCCGCAGAACAGTTCGCCCTATACCTCCACCATCGTGTTCCTGGTGCGCAAGGGCAACCCCAAGCAGATCAAGGACTGGGACGACCTGGTCAAGGACGGCGTACAGGTCATCACGCCCAATCCCAAGACCTCGGGCGGGGCGCGCTGGAACTACCTGGCGGCCTGGGCCTACGCGCTGGAGAAGAACGGCGGCAGCGAGGATAAGGCCCGCGCCTTCGTGGGCGACCTGCTCAAGCACGTGCCGGTGCTGGATACCGGCGCGCGCGGCGCGACCACCACCTTCGTGGAGCGCGGCGTGGGCGATGTGCTGCTGGCCTGGGAAAACGAAGCCTTCCTGGCGCTGGAAGAGCTGGGTCCGGACAAGTTCGACATCGTGGTGCCGTCGCTGTCCATCCTGGCCGAACCGCCGGTGGCCGTAGTCGACAAGGTCGTGGACAAGAAGGGCACCCGCGCTGCGGCGCAGGCCTACCTGGAATTCCTCTACACGCCCGCCGCGCAGGAAATCATTGCCAGGAACTACTACCGGCCCATCGACAAGACCGTGGCCGCCAAGTACGAAAGCAAGTTCCCCAAGGTCAAGCTCGTGACCATCAACGACCAGATCTTCGGCGGCTGGCGCAAGGCGCAGAAGGATCACTTCAGCGACGGCGGCACCTTCGACCAGATCTATCTGCCGCAAAAGAAATAAGCACATCACGATCGGACGATGGCCATGACTACAGCCTCGAACCCGGCGGCAAGCGGCGCGCAAGCGCCTTTTGCCTTTCGGCGCAACAGCCCGGGCGTGCTGCCCGGATTCGGCATCTCGATGGGTTACGCGGTGCTGTACCTCAGCATTCTCGTGCTCATCCCGCTGGCGGCCTTGCCGATCAAGAGCGCGGGACTGGGCTGGCAGGGCTTCTGGGACACCGTGACCGCGCCGCGCGTCGTGGCTTCGTACCAGCTGACCTTCGGCGCATCGCTGATCGCGGCGCTGGTGAATCTGGTGTTCGGCACGGTGGTGGCCTGGGTGCTGGTGCGCTACCGTTTCCCGGGCAAAAAAATCCTGGACGCGCTGGTGGACCTGCCGTTCGCGCTGCCGACGGCGGTGGCCGGCATTGCGCTGACCTCGCTGTATTCGCAGAAGGGCTGGCTGGGCGGGCCGCTGGCCGACTGGTTCGGCTGGAAGGTGGCGTTCACGCCGCTGGGCATCGTCATTGCGCTGATCTTCATCGGCGTGCCGTTCGTGGTGCGCACGGTGCAGCCCGTGCTGGAAGACGTGGAGCGCGAGATCGAGGAGGCCGCGGCCAGCCTGGGCGCCAACCGCTGGCAGACCATACGCCGGGTATTGCTGCCCATCATCATGCCGGCCCTGATGACTGGCTTCGCGCTGGCCTTTGCGCGCGCGGTGGGCGAGTACGGCTCGGTGGTGTTCATCGCGGGCAACATGCCCATGGTGTCCGAGATCACGCCGCTCTTGATCATCGCCAAGCTCGAGGAATTCGACTACGCCGGCGCCGCCGCCATCGCCACGGTGATGCTGGCGCTTTCCTTCGCGTTGCTGCTCGTCATCAATCTGCTGCAGGGCTGGCAGGCCCGCCGTAACCTCGGGAGGCTCGCATGAGCGCCGCGGACCGTCCCGCCCATCTGACCGAGCCGCGCTGGGTGCGCGGCGTGCTGCTCTTCGTCGCGCTGGGATTCCTGGCGCTGTTCCTGCTGGTGCCGCTGGCGGCGGTATTCGTCGAGGCCTTCAAGAAGGGCTGGCAGCTGTACCTGGACGCCATTGTCGAACCGGACGCGCTCGCGGCCATCCGCCTGACGCTGCTGGTCGCGGCTATCGCGCTGCCGGTGAATCTGGTGTTCGGCGTGGCAGCGGCCTGGGCAATCACCAAGTTCCAGTTTCGCGGCAAGCAGTTCCTGATCACCTTGATCGACTTGCCGTTCTCGGTGTCGCCGGTGGTGGCCGGCCTGGTGTTCGTGCTGCTGTTCGGCACCCAGGGCTGGTTTGGCGGCTGGCTGCAGGAGCACGACATCAAGATCGTCTACGCGGTGCCGGGCATCGTGCTGGCCTCGCTCTTCGTGACCTTTCCTTTCGTGGCGCGCGAACTGATCCCGCTGATGCAGGCGCAAGGCAGCGAAGAAGAGCAGGCCGCGCTGACCCTGGGCGCGAGCGGCTGGCAGATCTTCTGGCGCGTGACGCTGCCCAACATCAAGTGGGGCCTCTTGTACGGCGCCATCCTGTGCAACGCGCGTGCCATGGGCGAATTCGGCGCGGTGTCGGTGGTGTCCGGGCAGATTCGCGGCCTGACCAACACCATGACTTTGCACGTCGAGATTCTCTACAACGAATACCAGTATTCCGCGGCGTTCGCCGTGGCGTCGTTGCTGGCCCTGCTGGCGTTGGTGACGCTGGTGGCCAAGAACGTCGTCGAGTGGCGCAACGCGCGCTTACAGCAAGCCGCCGACCTGCCGGTCGAGTATCCCGGCCAGCCGGCCGCCATCAAGCCGGCCCTGGCCTGACGCGGCGGCTTGCAAGGAGACCAAGCATGAGTATCGAAGTCCGCAATCTATCCAAGCGCTTCGGCCAGTTCCGCGCGCTGAACGACGTTTCGCTGCATATTGAAACGGGTGAGCTGGTCGCGTTGCTGGGCCCATCGGGCTGCGGCAAGACGACGCTGCTGCGCATCATCGCGGGGCTGGAATCGGCCGATTCCGGCAGCGTGCTGTTTGCCGGCGAAGACGCCACCGCGGTGGACGTGCGCCAGCGCCAGGTTGGTTTCGTGTTCCAGCACTATGCGTTGTTCAAGCACATGACGGTGTTCGAGAACGTGGCCTTCGGCCTGCGCGTCAAGCACCGTTCACAGCGCCCCTCGGAAGACGTGATCCAGCGCAAGGTGCATGACCTGTTGGGGCTGGTGCAGCTGGACTGGCTGGCGGACCGCTATCCGGCGCAGCTGTCCGGTGGTCAGCGCCAGCGCATCGCCTTGGCGCGCGCGCTGGCCGTGGAGCCGCGGGTGCTGCTGCTGGACGAGCCCTTCGGCGCGCTGGACGCCAAGGTGCGCAAGGAATTGCGGCGCTGGCTGCGCCGTCTGCACGACGAGCTGCACGTGGCCAGCGTGTTCGTCACCCATGACCAGGAAGAAGCGCTGGAAGTGTCGGACCGCGTGGTGCTGATGAATTCGGGCCGCGTCGAGCAGGTCGGCACGCCGCGCGAGGTCTGGGAAGAACCCGCCACGCCGTTCGTGTACGGCTTTCTGGGCGACGTGAACCAGCTGCAGGGCTTTGCCACGCGCGGCGTCTGGAACGGCGCCGGCCTGTCCTTGCCCGCGCCGGAGCTGGCCCAGGCCGAAGCCCAGCGCGCCACCGCCTACGTGCGGCCGCACGAGTTCGATGTCGAGCGCTATCGCGCCGGCGCGGACGGCATTCCGGTGCGCCTGGCGCACGCCTTCCTCGCCGGTCCCAGCGCCTACCTGGAGCTGGCCAGCGAGGATTCCGACGCCATCATCGAAGCCGAGGTGCCCGAGTCCCTGTACCGGGAACTGGGCCTGCGCGATGGCGAAATCCTGTTGGCGCGTCCGCGGCGGGCGCGCATTTTCGCGACGCAATCATGAGCGCTACTGATCTCTCTCTTGAACTCGAGGCGGGCCTCGCGGCGCGCTGGCGCGACCTGGGCTTGCGGCTGGCCGACGTGCAGCGGCGCTACCCGGACGCCGCGCTGGCGTCCTCGCTGGCGGCCGAGGACATGCTGCTGACGCACGCCATCTACAGCGCCGGCCTGGACCTGGAAGTCTTCACGCTGGACACGGGCCGGCTGCATGCCGAAACGCTGGGCGTGCTGGACGCCGTGCGCGAACGCTATGGCCGCGAGGTCACCGTGTATCGGCCGGTGGCGGCCGCCGTCGAGCAGCACGTCGCCGAGCACGGCGCCTACGCCTTCTACGAAAGCGTGGAACTGCGCAAGGCCTGTTGCCAGATCCGCAAGGTCGAGCCGCTCAAGCGCGCGCTCGCGGGGCGCGGCGCCTGGATCACCGGACAGCGGCGGGCGCAATCCACCACCCGTGGCGAATTGCCGCTGGAAGAGGACGACAGCACCTTCGGCCTCTACAAGTTCAACCCGCTGGCGGAATGGAGCGAGGACGAGGTCTGGTCCGCCATCCGCGCCTTGGGCATTCCCTACAACCCGCTGCATGATCAGGGCTACCCGTCCATAGGCTGCGAACCCTGTACGCGTGCCATCCGGCCTGGCGAGGACCTCAGGGCGGGGCGTTGGTGGTGGGAGTCGTCGGACTCCAAGGAATGCGGCCTGCATGCGGGCAACCGGGTCATCAGCATCGCGGCGCGCGCCGATTGATGCGGCCCACGAATTCGAAATCTGTTTTAGGGGAAGTGCATATGTCTGCTGTGATCCAACGCAGCCACCTGGATTGGCTGGAATCGGAAGCCATCTTCATCCTGCGCGAGGTGGCCGCCGAAAGCGAAAAACCCGTGCTGCTGTTCTCGGGCGGCAAGGATTCCGTGGTGCTGCTGCGCCTGGCCGAGAAGGCCTTCCGGCCGGGACGGTTTCCGTTCCCGCTGATGCATATCGATACCGGCCACAACTTCGACGAAGTGATCGCCTTCCGCGACGCGCGCGCGGCCGAGCTGGGCGAGACCCTGATCGTGCGCAGCGTCGAGGATTCGATCGCGCGCGGCAGCGTGGTGCTGCGCCGCGAAACCGATTCGCGCAATGCCGCCCAGGCGGTCACGCTGCTGGAGGCGATCGAGGAATTCGGCTTTGACGCCTGCATCGGCGGCGCTCGCCGCGACGAGGAAAAGGCCCGCGCCAAGGAACGCATCTTTTCGTTCCGGGACGAATTCGGAAAATGGGATCCGAAGGCTCAGCGCCCGGAACTCTGGAACCTGTTCAACACCCGCGTGCATCGCGGCGAGAACATGCGCGTCTTCCCGATCTCGAACTGGACCGAGCTGGACGTCTGGCAATACATCCAGCGCGAGCAGCTGGCGCTGCCATCCATCTACTACAGCCATGAGCGCGAGGTCGTGCGCCGTAAGGGCCTGCTGGTGCCAGTCACGCGGCTGACGCCGCCGCTGGAAAGCGAACAGGTCGAACGCCTGCAGGTGCGCTTTCGCACGGTGGGCGACATCTCCTGCACCTGCCCGGTGGCGTCCGACGCCGCCGACACCATGGCCATCATCGCCGAGACCGCGGTGACCGACATTACCGAGCGCGGCGCCACGCGCATGGACGACCAGACTTCCGAGGCCTCGATGGAGCGCCGCAAGAAGGAAGGCTATTTCTGATCGCATGACACGCCGGCATGCGCCGGCGACCAGGGACGCACATGAACGCACTAAACGATTCTTTTCTTTCCGGCGCCGACACGGGCGTGTTGCGCCTGATCACCGCGGGCTCGGTGGACGACGGCAAGTCCACGCTGATAGGCCGCCTGCTGTATGACAGCAAGGGCGTGTTCGCCGACCAGCTGGATGCGATCTCGCGCGCCAAGCACAAGCGGGTGGCGGGCGACGGCATCGACTTCTCGCTGCTGACCGATGGCCTGGAGGCCGAGCGCGAGCAGGGCATCACCATCGACGTGGCCTACCGCTATTTTTCGACGCCGGCGCGCAAGTTCATCATCGCCGATGCACCGGGGCACGAGCAGTACACGCGCAACATGGTCACGGGCGCGTCGACCGCGGACGTGGCCGTCATCCTGATCGATGCCACCCGCGCGGCCGACGGCGTGCTGCTGCCGCAGACCAAGCGCCACAGCACTATCGCGCGCCTGCTGGGCATCCGCCACATCGTGGTGGCGGTCAATAAGATGGACCTGGTGGAGTGGGACCGCGCCGTGTTCGAGCGGATCCGCGACGCCTATGCCGACCTGGCGCGCAAGCTGGGCATTGAGCATTTCGACGCGCTGCCGCTGTCGGCGCTCAACGGCGACAACGTCGTCACCTTGTCACCGCAGACGCCGTGGTACCAAGGGCTGCCCTTGCTGGCCTTGCTGGAATCGCTGGACCTGGCGAGCGACGGCCGCGTCTTGCCGCTGCGCTTTCCGGTGCAGTGGGTGGCGCGCCATGACGGCAACCGCAAGGACGATTTCCGCGGCTATGCCGGCCGCGTCGCCAGCGGCGTGCTGCGTCCTGGCGATGAGATCGCGGTGCAGCCTTCGGGCGTGACCGCGGTCGTGCGCGAGGTGCGCGCCTTCGACCGCGCGCTGGATGAAGCAGTCGCGGGCGACTCGATCACGCTGGTGCTGGACCGCGACGTGGACGTGTCGCGCGGCGACGTGATCGTGCATGCGTCGGCGCCGGCGCAGGTCACGCGCGAGTTCGAAGCGGAGTTGTGCTGGCTCGATGCGCAAGCTTTGAATCCGGCGCGCAAGTATCTGCTGAAGTCGGGCACGCGCCTGACCTCGGCGAAGATACGCGCGGTGCTGTCGCATCGAGACATCCACGAATTGCAGGAAGTGGAGAACACCGAAGGCACGCTGCGCATGAACGACATCGGACGCGTGACGCTCACCACGCGCGAGTCGCTGGCGGTCGATCGGTATGCCGATGTGCCCGCGACGGGCGCCTTCATCCTGATCGACGAGGCCACGCATCAGACCGCGGCGGCGGGTATGTTGCGGTAACCCGTAAGAGGCCGGAAAACAACGGATTTTCGGCCTTCCAGATCTTGTTGTTTTTTCGCTAAACCTAGTATTGGCGCGGGTTTTGGCGCGATCTCGCCTGGTGAAATCGATTTGTCCGGACGGCGTCGGCGTCTTGCGGTAAAGTGGGGCTGTCTTACGAAAAGGCTTTTGGTGCTTGTCAAAACCACTGTGTTTTTGTACAGTAGTTTTCATGGCACGCACCGATCATTCTTTTCCCGCCGGTTCTGGGTCCCCGGCTGCCGCCCCCGCCGCCTTGCGCGGTCGGGGTGCGGTTACTAATGTTCGGCATCGCTTTCAGCGCGATGACCGTGTGCAGGTCGACGACGGCTGGTCCTCCTCCGGTCTACCCGCCGACTTCGTTGAATCCGTCCCTGATAATTTTTCCGAAGCCGCCGCTGACAAGCCAGCCGAGCGCGTCATTCCCATCCTGCCGGACGCGCGCATCGCGCCCGCCGCTCCCAAGACCACGGTCACCGCCGAAGAGGCGCGCAAGATGCTGTCGCGCAACGATTCGCCCGACATTCCCTTCGACGTGGCGGTCAATCCCTACCGGGGCTGCGAACATGGCTGCGTCTATTGCTATGCCCGGCCCACCCATTCCTATCTGGGCCTGTCGCCCGGGCTGGATTTTGAAACCCGGCTGGTGGCCAAGGCCAACGCGGTCCAGGCCCTGCGCGCCGAACTGGCCCGGCCCGGCTACAAGCCGTCTCCCATCAACATCGGCTCCGCCACGGACGCTTATCAGCCCATCGAACGCGAATGGCGTCTGACCCGCGGCCTGCTGGAACTGATGCTGGAAACCCGCCATCCGCTGACCATCGTCACCAAGAACGCGCTGGTCGCCCGCGACCTGGACCTGTTGGCCGCGCTGGCCGAGCAAAAGCTGGTGGTGGTGTACATGAGCATCACCACGCTGGATGCCGGCATGGCCCGCACGCTGGAGCCGCGCGCCGCCGCGCCGTGGCGCCGCCTGGAAGCCGTGCGCAGCCTGACCGATGCCGGCGTGCCGGTGGGCGTGCTGGTGGCTCCCATCATTCCGTTCATCAACGACGAGTCCATGGAACACATCCTCCAGGAGTCCAAGGCGGCCGGGGCGCATTACGCCAGCTACACCGTGCTGCGCCTGCCCTGGGAGGTCAAGACCCTGTTCGAGGACTGGCTCAACGCCCATTTCCCCGACCGCGCCCAGCGCGTGCTGCATCGCATCGAAGACCTGCGCAATGGCCGCCGCAACGACCCCAATTTCGGGTCGCGCATGCGCGGAACCGGCGTCTGGGCTGATCTGCTGCGCCAGCGCTTCAGCCTGGCCACGCGCAAGCTGGGCTTGAACCGCCACCGCCTGGCGCTGGATTGCGACCGTTTCCTGCCTCCCGCCGCGCCTGCGGCGAAGGTTGCCGATTTCCTATCCCCGGTTGGCGCGCAAGCGTCTTCAGGGGTCCCTTTTCCCGCCGTATCGCCCGCAGCCGGCGGCGCGCACGGGCGCGTAGCGCGCCAGTTGCAAGCCATGGCCGCAGGCCAGTTGTCATTGTTCGATTGACCGCCGGCTGCCGCCGCGCATGCCTGCCGGGGGGCTATGCCCTGGCGCTGGACCGTCTTTGCTAGGAGTTCCCATGAACACCGCTGATATTTCCGTCTTGTCGGACGACCTCGTCGTCACGCTGAACCCGCTGCGCCGCAGCTCGCACCGCGCCCGCGCCTGGTGCGCCAAGGTGGCAGGCATGGCGATGCCCTGGAATTCGCCTGCGGCCGACGTCGAGCCGCGCCGTCGCGCGCGGCCCGGTTCGGGGCCTGCGCGTTGGCCGTTCCCCCCGGCGCCCGCCGAAGCCGGCGCACTGACCGGCCAAGCCGTTGCCGCTCCGCTGCCGATGCCTGCGCCTGCCGCGCCTGCGGCCGCTGTCGGGGTTTCAGCGGCTGCGGCGCCAGCCACCCGGGAACGCAGTCTGGGCAACGCCACGGTGGAACCCGTGACGGCTCAGGTGACGATGAAGGCCATGGTGATCGACGTGGTGATGGTATTGGCTTGGGGCGCGATCATCCCCGGCCTGATGTGGCTGGGCGCCGCCGCCGGGTTTTGAACGGCGGCAGGCTCCGCCGGAACTGGCCAGGCGAAACCTGCCGGCGCAGGACGCCGACGGAAAGTTAGACAAGGACAGCCCGTGAACCGGCACTGCCCGACCGAGTACCCGTCAGCTCGATCCCAGCAGGATGACGCCGGCCAGGATGGACAGGCAGCCTAGCAGGCGGCCGATTCCGACCTTTTCCCGCAGCAGGAACATGCCAGCCAGGGTGCCCAGCATCATGGACATTTCCCGCGCAGGGGCCACTAGGCTTAGCGGCGCGCCGTTGCGCAAGGCATACAGCACCAGGATGTAGCCCAGCGGCGATAGCAGACCTACCGCCAGCGCCAGATGCCAGTGTCCGCGCATGGCCTCCCAGGCCTGGGGGCGGCGGCGCAGCATGTGAGGGGTCATCATGGTTGTGCGGGTCACACAGGTAAACCAGTCGAACAGCACCGGGCTGATCAGCAGCACCTTCACGCCGTAGGCGTCGACGACGGTATAAGCGGCGATGAACAGGCCGATCACCACGCCCCAGCGCACGCCTATCCACGCCTGCGCCTGCTTGAAGATGGCCAGCCGGCCCTGCGTCGCGATCAGCAGCACGCCGGCCACCACGCAGAGCATGCCGATGATGCCGGTGCTGGTGGCGGGTTCGCCCAGCAGCAGAAAGGCGCCGGTGGTGGACAACAGCGGTCCGGTGCCGCGCGCAATGGGGTAGACCACAGACAGGTCGGCCACCTGATAGCCCCGTTGCAGGCACAGGCTGTAGCCCAGATGCAACAGGCTGGAGGTCAGGATGGCGGCGACCACGGGCCAGGTCCAGGTCATGCCGTCGTGCATCAGCACCCAGATGACCCACGGCGCATACAGGACCGACGCGCACAATCCATAGGCGAAGACGAACGGCGCGCCCACCATGGCCGCGCGCTTGGCGAGCAGATTCCACGTGGCGTGGGCCATTGCCGCCAGGACGACCAAGATCAGGGACGAGTACGACATGTAGGAACAGCGTCAAATGACGTGTTTGTTACAGAAGACGGAAGGGTACTCCAAACCGCGAGAACCGGGGCCATGTTACCTGATGCTCTGAGCGATTTTTGGTGTAGAATCATTGGTTTGCCAAATCTCATCCTCTGCTTGCGGCACATGCAACGGGGGCTGGTCTCACCGCCAGCTAGCCGTGCAACACGCGACGGATGCAGGCAGCGCACATAGCGCAGCCTTGCAAAAACCGCGTGAACAACATCGAACGGCAAAAGTTTTAGTCCGCAAAGACATGATGATCTAGGAGTTCTCATGAACCTCATCGCTATCCTGGAACAGGAAGAAATTGCCCGTCTGACCGGCGGTCAAGCCAAGCCTGAATTTGCTCCTGGTGACACCGTCATCGTGAGCGTGAACGTCGTTGAAGGCACCCGCAAGCGCGTGCAGGCTTTCGAAGGCGTCGTGATCGCCAAGCGCAACCGCGGCCTGAACTCCGCGTTCACCGTGCGCAAGATTTCGTCGGGTGAAGCCGTGGAACGTACGTTCCAGCTGTACTCGCCGCAAATCGCCGGCATCGAAGTCAAGCGCCGCGGCGACGTGCGCCGCGCCAAGCTGTACTACCTGCGCAACCGCTCGGGCAAGTCGGCGCGTATCAAGGAAAAGCTGGTCAGCAAGCAAGCCTCGGCGGCTTGATCGCTTATCGGCACACGGCCCTACCAGTGTCGGACGCTCACGCCATCCAGCGTTTTCGTTCGGCACGGGTTTCCGGGTTAAAAAGGCACCTGCGAGGGTGCCTTTTTCTTTTTGCAGAGCCGTATGTCTGATTCCTCGTCTTCCCCGCGGCCCCGGCGGCCGCTGGCGCGTCCCGGCTTCGACCCGGCGACGCAACCCTGGGTGGTGGCCAACGAGTCCCTGCCGGCCGTGCCCAGCCGTCTGCTGACCCCCGATTCGCTGCGGGGCACGCTCAGCCAGCCGTCCACCTGGACGCTGGAGCTTTCGCGCGACACCGACCTGCGCTATCCCGGCCGCGAAGGCGTGCCCGTGCCGGCGGCGGTGCTGATCCCTCTGGTGACGCGCGACAACGGCGTGCACATCATGTTGACGCAGCGCGCCGCCCACCTGCACGACCATGCGGGCCAGATCAGCTTTCCGGGCGGGCGCATCGAAACCAGCGACTCCACGCCGGAGGCCGCTGCCTTGCGCGAAGCGCAGGAAGAAACCGGGCTGCCAGGCAATCACGTGGAAGTGCTGGGCAGCATGCCGCCGTACCTGACGGCGACGGGTTTTTCCATCATTCCGGTGGTGTCGCTGGTGCGCCCGGGCTTCGACCTGGCGCCGGACGCGTTCGAGGTGGCCGAGGTGTTCGAGGTGCCGCTGTCGTTCCTGATGGATCCGGCCAACCACCGGCTGTACGAAGCCCGCCTGGATGACGGCCGGGTGCGCCAGTATTACGGCATGCCCTACGGCAAGTATTTCATCTGGGGCGCGACCGCCGGCATGCTGCGCAACCTCTATCACTTGCTGCGCCACGGCTTCACGCCGCGCTGATCCTGTCTGGCGCGTTTCGCCGCAATGAATACGGCCCCGTTCAGGGGCCGTATTC
>NZ_JCBAMT010000097.1:0-24440 GCF_059760445.1 Achromobacter sp. D7-1
CGGCATCGCTGAGCCGGCCACGCGCGTAGAGTGACAGTTGCAGGCCGCGAGGCGCGGGAAATCCTTCCTCGGGCGTGAGCCGCCGGTGTTCGGCCGTGGCGCAGGCGCAAGGCAGCAGACTGATCCCCAATCCCGCTGCGACCGCTGCGCTGAGGCTGGGCAGGCTGGGGCTGGAAAAGCGCACGTGCCAGGGCTTGCCGCTGGTCTCCAGCATGGCGGTCATTTCCTGCCGGTACAGTGCGCCAGACGGAAACGCCACCAGCGGCACGGCGGTATCGGGCGCGGGAGGCGGCGAACTGCGCGCGGTGATCCAGCACAGGGGCTCGGGCCAGTGCGCATCGCAATCGGCATCGACTTCCCATTGCTTGACCAGCAGCAGGTCCAGTTCGCCATCGCGGTAGCGCCGCAGCAGCTCGTGGCTGAGTCCGCCTTCGACTTCCACGCGCAGCCGCGGATAGGCCGCTTCGACGGCGGCAAGGGTGGGCATCAGCGTCGCGCCCATGAAGTCTTCCGGCGCGCCCAGGCGCAGCACCGCGCTGGCCTGCGCGGCGGCCACGCTTTCGCGCGCTTCGTCGGCCAGGCGCAGGATGCTGCGAGCGTAGCCCAGCAGGCGCTCGCCTTCCTCGGTGGGCAGGACATGGCGTTGGGTGCGGTCCAGCAAGCGGCAGCCCAGGTTCTCTTCCAGCCGGATGACGTGCTGGCTGACCGTGGATTGCGTCAGGTGCAGGAGTTCGCTGGCGCGGGTGAAGTTGCCCGTGTCCACGACGGTGAGGAAACTACGCAGCAGGACAGGATCTAGCATTGGAATGTCCACTCGAATCTATCAAGCCAATTAATTTCATAATACTTGGCCCGGCCGCCATACTAGGCGCTTCGCGGGGCGGTCAGCCGATTCGGCCGGCTCCAAGGCTGTTGATCTGGAGGAAGTACTCATGCCTATCTTTCGTGCAGGCCGCATCTGGCTGGCGGCATTCCTGTTGAGCGTGGGAGGCGTGGCCGCGGCCGCCGGTCCAGACTCCGCGCTGCTGACCGCGGCGGGCAATGGCGACGCCGCCCGCGTCAAGCAGCTGCTGGGGCAGGGCGCCGCCGTGGACACGCGCGATGCGGAAGGCAATACGCCGCTGCTGCGCGCGACCCAGGGCAACCACGTCGAGGCCGCCCGTGCCTTGATCGAAGCCGGCGCCAACGTCAACGCGCAGAACGCGATCCGCGACAGCGCCTACCTGCTGGCCGGCGCCCGCGGCTTGCGCGAGATCCTGGCGCTGACGCTGGCGCACGGGGCAGACCTGAAAAGCACCAATCGCTACGGCGGCACAGCCCTCATTCCCGCGTGCGAACGCGGCCACGTCGAGGTGGTGGACATGCTGCTGCGCGCGGGCGTGGACGCGGACCATGTGAACAACCTGGGCTGGACCGGTTTGCTGGAAGCCGTGATCCTGGGCGATGGCGGCGCGCGCCACCAGGCCATCGTCAAGCGCCTGATTGAAGCCGGCGCCGACGTCAATCTGGCCGACGGCAAGGGCGTGACGCCGCTGCGCCATGCGCGCGAGCGCGGGCAGACCGAGGTTGTGCGTCTGCTGGAGGCTGCGGGAGCGAAGGGCTGAGGCGCTTGCGCCGGGCAAAAAAAAACGGGGCTTGAAAGCCCCGTTCTTCATGCTGCGGACGGCAGGCCGGATCAGAAACCCTCGCGCGGCACGTGCACGCGGCCTTCCATCAGTACGCGGGCGCTGCGGCTCATGAGGGCCTTGGTGACCTTCCATTCGCCGTCCACCAGCTTGGCCTCGGCGCCGACGCGCAAGGTGCCCGATGGATGGCCGAAGCAGACGTTGTCGCGTTCACCGCCGCCCGCGGCCAGGTTGACCAGCGTGCCCGGCACTGCCGCGGCGGTGGCGATGGCAACGGACGCGGTGCCCATCATGGCGTGGTGCAACTTGCCCATGGAGAGCGCGCGCACCAGCACGTCGATGTCGCCCTGGCCGATCTGCTTGCCGCTGGAGGAAACGTATTCCTTGGGGGCCGCCACAAAGGCGACCTTGGGCGTGTGCTGGCGGCTGGCGGCTTCTTCGAGCTTCTTGATCAGGCCCATGCGCAGGGCGCCGTGGGCGCGGATGGTCTCGAAGCGCGCCAGCGCGGCGGCGTCGCCGTTGATGTCGTCCTGCAGCTCCGTGCCGCGATAGCCCAGGGCTTCGGCGTCCAGGAAGATGGTGGGGATGCCGGAGTTGATCATGGTGGCCTTGAAGGTGCCGATGCCGGGCACTTCCAGGTCGTCCACCAGGTTTCCGGTCGGGAACATGGAGCCGCCATCGCCTTCCTCGGCCGGATCCATGAACTCCAGGCGCAGCTCGGCGGCGGGGAAGGTCACGCCGTCCAGTTCGAAGTCGCCGGTTTCCTGCACCGCGCCGCCGGTCATGGGCACATGGGCGATGATGGTCTTCTGGATGTTGGCCTGCCAGATGCGCACGACGGCGATGCCGTCCCGCGGCACGCGGGCCGGGTCGACCAGGCCGTTGGTGATGGCGAACGGCCCCACGGCGGCCGACAGGTTGCCGCAGTTGCCGCTCCAGTCCACGAAGGGCTGATCGATGGAGACCTGGCCGAACAGGTAGTCCACGTCATGCTCCGGACGCGTGCTCTTGCCGACGATAACGGTCTTGCTGGTGCTGGAGGTGGCGGCGCCCATGCCGTCGATCTGCTTGCCGTAGGGATCGGGGCTGCCGATCACGCGCATCAGCAGCGCGTCGCGCGCGGCGCCGGGCGCGCGCGCGGACTCGGGCAGGTCGTCGAGCTTGAAGAACACGCCTTTGCTGGTGCCGCCGCGCATGTAGGTGGCGGTTATCTTGGTCTGGGGAGCATGGGTCATGGGGCAGTCCTGATGATGGGTATGGGGCGGCGGGCGTTGCGGCGCCCGCCTTGCCGATGACGGATCAGCCGGCCTTCCTGTCGGCGCCGGAGGCTTCCAGGAAGTCCTGGGCGAAGCGCTGCAGTACGCCGCCGGCTTCGTAGATCGAGACTTCCTCGGCGGTGTCCAGGCGGCAGGTCACGGGGACCTGGACGGTTTCGCCGTTGCGGCGGTGGATCACCAACGTCAGGTCGGCGCGCGGCTTGCGTGCGCCGATGACGTCATAGCTTTCGGTGCCGTCCAGGCCCAGCGTCTTGCGGTTCACGCCGGGCTTGAATTCCAGCGGCAGCACGCCCATGCCGATCAGGTTGGTGCGGTGGATGCGTTCGAAGCCTTCGGCCACGATGGCTTCCACGCCGGCCAGGCGCACGCCCTTGGCGGCCCAGTCGCGCGACGATCCCTGGCCGTAGTCGGCGCCGGCCACGATGATCAGCGGCTGCTTGCGGTCCATGTAGGTTTCGATGGCTTCCCACATGCGCATGACCTTGCCTTCGGGCTCCACGCGGGCCAGCGAGCCCTGCTTCACCGTGCCGTCTTCGTTCTTCACCATTTCGTTGAAGAGCTTGGGGTTGGCGAAGGTGGCGCGCTGCGCGGTGAGGTGGTCGCCGCGGTGGGTGGCGTAGGAGTTGAAGTCCTCTTCCGGCAAGCCCATCTTGTCGAGGTATTCGCCGGCGGCGCTGTCCAGCAGGATGGCGTTGGACGG
Organism: Achromobacter sp. D7-1; assembly: GCF_059760445.1. Classification (NCBI taxonomy): domain Bacteria; kingdom Pseudomonadati; phylum Pseudomonadota; class Betaproteobacteria; order Burkholderiales; family Alcaligenaceae; genus Achromobacter; species Achromobacter sp. D7-1. Next base: position 3,603 of record NZ_JCBAMT010000097.1, read on the forward strand.
CGACAGGTGGTCGGTGGTGATGTTGTCGCCCAGGACCGCCAGCGGCAGCATGCCGCGCAGCGTGCGTTCGCCGGCCAGCGCGCCTTCCCAGTAGGGCGGGCGGCGGATGTAGGTGCTCTGCGCGCGCCACGCGTACAGCGGGCTGACGGCGGCCTTGCGGTCGTCCTGGATGCCGAACATGGGGGCGTAGACCTTGCGGAACTGCTCGGGCTTGACCGCAGCCTTGACCACGGCGTCGATCTCTTCGTCGCTGGGCCAGATGTCCTTCAGACGGATCTCGCGGCCGCTGGCGTCCGTGCCCAGCACGTCGCGTTCGATATCGAAGCGGATGGTGCCGGCGATGGCGTAGGCCACCACCAGCGGCGGCGAGGCCAGGAAGGCCTGCTTGGCATAGGGATGGATGCGGCCGTCGAAGTTGCGGTTGCCGGACAGCACGGCGGTGGCGTAGAGGTCGCGGTCGATGATTTCCTGCTGGATCACGGGGTCCAGCGCGCCCGACATGCCGTTGCAAGTGGTACAGGCGAAGGCGACGACGCCGAAGCCCAGCTTTTCCAGGTCGGCGGTCAGGCCGGCTTCGTCCAGGTACAGCGATACGGCCTTGGATCCCGGCGCCAGCGAGCTCTTGACCCAGGGCTTGCGGCTCAGGCCGGCGCGGTTGGCGTTGCGCGCCAGCAGGCCGGCGGCGATGACGTTGCGCGGATTGCTGGTGTTGGTACAGCTGGTGATGGCGGCGATGATCACGGCGCCGTCGGGCATCAGGCCCGGTTCGTTTTCCACCACGCCGGAGATGCCGCGTTCGGCCAGGTCGCTGACCGGCAGGCGGCGATGCGGATTGGACGGGCCGGCCAGGGTGCGCACCACGCTGGACAGGTCGAAGCGCAGCACGCGCTCGTACTCGGCATTCTTCAGGCTGTCGGACCACAGGCCCGCGGTCTTGGCGTAGTTCTCGACCAGGGCGATCTGCTCGTCCTCGCGGCCGGTCAGGCGCAGATAGTCGATGGTCTGCTGGTCGATCGAGAACATCGCGGCCGTGGCGCCATACTCGGGCGCCATGTTCGAGATGGTGGCGCGGTCACCCAGCGTGAGGCTGGCGGCGCCTGCGCCGTAGAACTCCAGGTAGGCGCCCACGACCTTCTCCTTGCGCAGGAATTCGGTCAGGGTCAGCACGATGTCGGTGGCGGTGATGCCGGGCTGGGCGCGGCCGGTCAGCTCCACGCCAACGATGTCGGGCAGGCGCATCCACGAGGCGCGGCCCAGCATGACGTTTTCGGCTTCCAGGCCGCCCACGCCGATGGCGATCACGCCCAGCGCGTCCACGTGCGGGGTGTGGCTATCGGTGCCGACCAGCGTGTCGGGGAAGGCCACGCCGTCCTGCGTGTAGATGACGGGCGACATCCGCTCCAGGTTGATCTGGTGCATGATGCCGTTGCCCGGGGGCACGACTTCGATGTTGCGGAAGGCCTGCTTGGTCCAGTCGATGAAATGGAAGCGGTCTTCGTTGCGGCGGTCTTCCACGGCGCGGTTCTTGGCGAAGGCGTCGGGATCGTTGCCGCCGTACTCCACGGCCAGCGAGTGGTCGACGATCAGCTGCACCGGCACCACCGGGTTGACCTTGGCGGGGTCGCCGCCCTTGTCGGCGATGGCGTCGCGCAGGCCGGCCAGGTCCACCAGCGCGGTCTGGCCCAGGATGTCATGACAGACCACGCGCGCCGGGAACCAGGGGAAGTCCAGGTCGCGGCGGCGCTCGATCAGCTGCTTCAGCGAGTCCGTCAGCATGGCCGGATCGCAGCGCCGCACCAGGTTTTCCGCCAGCACGCGCGAGGTGTAGGGCAGGCGGTCATAGGCCCCGGGCGAAATCGCCTCGACGGCGGCGCGGGTGTCGAAGTAGTCCAGGCGGGTGCCGGGCAGGGGCTTGCGGTAGTTTTGGTTCATGCCTCGGTGCGCTGCAGGTTGCCCTGCGCGATCTGCTGTTCGATGTTGATACGGGATGCGCGGATGTGGCGGCGCATCAGGATTTCAGCCAACTCGCCATCGCCGTCGGCGATGGCGTCCAGAATGCGGTGGTGTTCGGCGTAAGCCTGCCGTGGGCGGTTGGGCGTTGTCGAATACTGGATGCGGTACATGCGCGCCAGTTGGTAGAGCTCGTCGCACAGCATGCGGAACAGCATCTGGTTGCCGCTGCCCTTGACGATACGGTAGTGGAAATCGTAGTCGCCTTCCTGCTGGTAATAACCCAGTCCGGCCTGGAAGGCCTCGTCGCGCTCGTGCGCTTCCAGCACGGCGCGCAGCTCGGCGATTTCGGAGGGCGGCATGCGTTCGGCGGCCAGGCGGCAGGCCATGCCTTCCAGCGATTCGCGGATTTCGTAGAGTTCGGACAGTTCCTGCTGCGACAGCGACACCACGCGGGCGCCGGCATGGGGCACGCGCACCAGCAGCTTCTGGCCTTCCAGCCGGTGCAGGGCTTCGCGCAGCGGGCCGCGGCTGACGCCATGGATGCGGGCCAGCTCGGGCTCGGAAATCTTGCTGCCGGGGGCGATTTCACCCTTGACGATGGCGGACTGGATCTTGCGGAAGATGTGTTCCGCAAGCGTCTCGTGATCGCCAGGGGCGGCGCCAGGCAGGGTCAGCACCTTGCTCATTGTGTTGACAATCTTTCCGGTTTTAGAGAAAACGGTCAGAAAAAAACGCCGTATGGCGTTGGATTGTCAACAATTTACCCTGATGCCCAGCTGGACGCAAGCCCGGTTGCCGGGGTCGGCAACCGGACGGAACGGGCGCCTAGCGCTTGTGATGCACCTCCTGCAATCCATAGACCTGCACCGGCACGCCCGCCTGCCGAGCCTTTAGCTGCAGCGACAGGTACTGCGAGTAATGCCGCGACTGGTGCAGGTTGCCGCCGTGGAACCACAGGGCCTGCTGCTGCGTGGGCTTCCACATGTTGCGCTGTTCGCCTTCCCAGGGGCCGGGGTCCTTGGTGGTGTCCGAGCCCAGGCCCCAGCACTTGCCGACCTTGTCGGCGACGTCGCGGCTGATCAGGTCCGCGGCCCAGCCGTTCATCGAACCGTAGCCGGTGGCGTAGACCACCAGGTCCGCGGGCAGCTTGACGCCGGATTTCAGCACCACGGCGTCGCGGGTCAGGTGGCTGACATCGGTACGCGATTGCAGCTTGATGCTGCCGTCGATGATCAGGTCGCAGGCGCCCACGTCGATGTAGTAGCCGGAGCCGCGCCGCAGGTACTTCATGAACAGGCCCGATCCATCGTCGCCCCAGTCCAGCATGAAGCCGGCGTCTTCCAACTTGGCGTAGAAGCCGGCGTCGCGCTCGCGCATCTGCTCGTAGAGCGGGATCTGGAACTGCGCCATGATCTTGTAGGGCAGCGAGGCGAAGGTCAGGTCGGCCTTGCGCGTGGTCATGCCGTTGGCCAGCGCCTGTTCGGAATACAGGCCGCCCAGGCCGATGTCCATCAAGGTCTCGGAACGCACGATGTGGGTCGACGAGCGCTGCACCATGGTGACGTTGGCCCCGCCTTCCCACAGCGCCGCGCAGATGTCGTGGGCGGAGTTGTTGGCGCCGATCACGACCACGTTCTTGCCGCGGTAGGCGTCGGGGCCGGGATGCTGCGAGGAGTGCTGCTGCTCGCCCTGGAATTCGTCCTGGCCGGGGAAGCTGGGGATGTTGGGTTTGCCGGACATGCCGGTGGCCAGCACCAGCTGCTTGGGTCGCAGCACCACGGGCTTGCCCTCGCGCAGCACCGTGACCTCCCATTCCTGTTTCTGCTCGTCGTAGCGCGCCGATTGGCAGACGGTGGAGGTCCAGTAGTTCAGCTCCATGATCTTCGTGTACATCTCCAGCCAGTCGCCGATCTTGTCCTTGGGCGCGAAGACCGGCCAGTTTTCGGGGAAGGGGATGTAGGGCAGGTGGTCGTACCAGACCGGATCGTGCAGGCACAGGGATTTGTAGCGCTTTCTCCAGCTGTCGCCGGCGCGCTCGTTCTTTTCGATGATGATGGTCGGCACGTCCAGCTGCCGCAGGCGCGCGCCCAGCGCGATGCCGCCCTGGCCGCCGCCGATGATGAGCACATAGGGCTGGGCCTGGTAGCCGAGTTCGGCGGCTTCCTGCTCGCGCTTTTCCAGCCAGGTCTGGCGGGTCCGGCTGCTGCCGTGTTCGGCGCCCTTGGGGCGGCGCAGGCCGCTGGGTTCCTCGTGTCCCTTGAGTTCGGACATGGTGGTCAGCAGGGTCCAGATCCTGCCGTCCTGCACGCGGATGTGGCCGTAGCCGCGAGCGCGGTTGGTCTCGATCTCGATCCAGCCCTGCAACAGGCCGGCCTCTTGCGACACTGTCTCTTTCGGGTCCAGGCTGAAGCGCACCGGTTCCACCTGCGCCAGCTGGCGTTGCAGCATGTCGCGGATCTGCTCGGGTCCTTCGAGCGTGCGCAGGTTCCAGGTGAACAGCACCAGGTCGCGCCAGTAGCAGTCGTCCTGGAACAGCGCGGCGACGCCATCGATGTCCTTGTTGCCCAGCGCGGTGTTCAGGCGCGTGAGCACGGCGTCCAGGGCGGCGCCGGCTTGATCGGTCTGCATGTCTAGTCTCCTTGCCCGTGGCGGGCGTCGTTGTCGAGGCGGACCGTGGGACGGTCTGCTGGCGGCCCCGGCCTGTGCCGGCCGGTGGGCGTCGATAACGATCAAGCAATCGGCGTGCCACCCTTGCCGCCCAGGAGGGCGGGGCGGCAGGCCGTGGCGGCGCGCCACACCTGTGGCGTTGGGGTGTGGCGCCTCAGGAGCGCGAGGCCAGGCCGTGGCGCCGCATCTGGCGATGCACGGTGGAACGGTCCACGCCCAGGCGCCGCGCGGCTTCCGAGACGTTGCCGCCGCAGCTGGCCAGCATGACGCGCAAGGCGGCCTCTGCGGGGCTGGCAGCGGTTGTCGCCGGCGCTAGCGCGTCGGGCAGGTCGGCGGGTTCGATCACGCCGTTTTCGCACAGCGCGGCGGCGACCGCGATGGCGTTGGCGAGTTCGCGGATGTTGCCGGGCCAGGCATGCGCCTTCAGCGCCATCAGCGCGGCGGGGGCCAGCACGGGGGCGCCGGATTCGTCCTGGTGGCGCGCCAGCAGGCGGGCGATGAGCCATTCCAGGTCGGCGCGTTCGCGCAGCGGCGGCACGGTCAGTGTGGCGGCATTGATGCGGTAATAGAGGTCTTCGCGGAAGCGCCCCTCGCGCACCAGCGTGGCCAGGTCGCGGTGCGAGGCCGACACCAGGCAGAGGCGCACGGCGCGCGGCGCGTTGGCGCCGATGGGCGTGACCTCGGATTCGGCCAGGACGCGCAGGAGGCGGCTTTGCAGCGCCAGTGGCATGTCGCCGATTTCGTCCAGGAACAGCGTGCCGCCGTCGGACTCCTCGATCAAGCCCTTGCGGCCCTTGGTGGCCGCGCCGGTGTAGGCTCCCGGCAGATAGCCGAACAGCTCGCTTTCAATGAGTGATTCGGGGATCGCCGCGCAATTCACGGCGACGAAGCGCCCCGCACGCTGGCCACCGTCGTGGATGGCGCGGGCCAGGTATTCCTTGCCGACGCCGGTTTCGCCTTGCAGCAGGAGCGGCAGGCCCTGGCGGGCCAGCTTGGCGGCGCGCGTCAGCATGGCCGCCATGCGGGCGTCGCCGCCGTCCAGGCCGCGCAGCGCGGACGGCGCGCCGCGCACCACCATGCTGGCGCCGCGCGCAGGCCGGTTGGGTTCGATGGCGTGCGCGAACAGCGCATTGCCGTCGCGGGCCACGATCAGGCGCTGCTGCGGCGCATGGGCGCGGGTGTAGCGCGGCAGGTCGTCCAGTTGCACATCGAAGAAACGGGTGACGGGTTGACCGATCAGGCCGGCGGGATTGCGCCAGTCCAGACCGGCTGCGCGCGCCAGCAATTTGGCGCCGGTATGCGTCATGCCGAGGATGCGGCCGGAGCCGTCCAGCGAGATCGCGGCCTCCGGGTCCACGTCCAGGAATTCAGGAGAGCGCGCGAAGCGCAGCACCCATTCATTGCTGGTGCGCGCCATCAAGTTGGCCATTTCGATGCGCCGCGTGGTGCTGGTGACCAGATGCAGCGCCAGGTTCTGGCTGGCTTTCAGGATGGGGGAGCTGAGCAGCGAAATATCCAGCACGGCCGCCAGTTCGCCGTCGGCGCTGTAGATCGGCGCGGCGGTGCAGGACAGCGGCGTGTGGGTATTGTCGAAGTGATCGGTCTGGTGGATGGTGAGCGCTTCGCCGCTTTCCAGGCAGGCGCCCACGGCGCAGGTGCCGGCGCGCTGTTCAGACCATTCCGACCCCAGATAAAGCCCGGCCTTGCGCAGGCTGGCGGTCTGCTGCGCATCGCCCAGGAACTCCACGGTGACGCCCTGACGGTCGGCCAGCAGCAGCACGTAGTTCTGGCCGGCGACCTGGCGGAACAGATGGTCCAGGCCGGATCGCGCAATCGAGATCAGCGCTTCGGACTGCTGGCGGTGTTCGCGCAGCCTGCCGTCCGGCACGATATAGGCTTCGCAGGCCTGGGCGGGGTCCAGCCGGTACTGGTCCAGGCAGCGCAGCCAGCTGCTGACCACGTGCGCGTCGCGCTGCGTGGGCCGGCCCTGGCCGACCTGTTCGATCTCGCGGATATGGGCGGAGTGCAGGGATTCCTGACTAGGCATGTCGTCTCCATGTTGCGCCCGATCTGCGCCGGATCAATGGGCAGCATGCACAGAGGACGACACGCCTGTAAATGCTGGTTATCCAGCATCGGGACGAAAGGGGACGCTACAGGTCGACCTTGACCTTGCCGGCCTGCACCAGCCCCGCCACGTCGCGTATTTCGGCCAGCAGCGCCTGTTGCAGCTGCGCGGGCGTGCCGCCGGTGGGCTGGAATCCTTGTTCGCCCAGCTTGGCGCGGACTGTCTCGGTCTGCAGTGCGCGGTTGATGCCCTGGTTCAGCGCCGCGATGGCGGCCTCCGGCGTGCCGGCGGCGCAATAGGTGCCGAACTGGATCTGTGCGGAGAAGCCGGGATAGCCGCTTTCGGCCACCGTCGGAATGTCCGGGTACTTGGGCAGGCGCTCCGGGCTGGTCACGGCCAGCACGCGCAGGCGTCCGCCTTGCAGATAGGGTTCCACAGCCGCGACGGTGGCGACCACCACCTGGATCTGCCCGCCCAGCAGGTCCGTCATCATCGGGCCTGTGCCACGGTACGGCACGTGCAGCATGTCCATGCCGCAGGCTGCCTGCAGCAGTTCGGTTGCCAGGTGCTGCGGCGTGGCGTTGCCGGGGGAGCCGAAGGTCAGCCCCTTGGGCTCGCGCTTGGCCTGGGCGACGAGTTCGCCCAGCGTCTTGGCGGGCAGGTCGGCGTTGACCGCCACCATGTAGGGCGAACGTGCGATGGGGCAGACGGGCGCCAGCTGCTTGAGCACGTCCTCGGGCGGCCGGGCGTAGTAACGCACCGAAGGCACCAGCCCGGCGAACAGCAGCACGCTGCCGTCCTTGGCGCCGTTGGCGGTGTAGTCGGCGCCCAGCATGCCGCTGGCGCCAGGCTTGTTTTCGACTACCACGGGCCGGTCGAGCGCGCCTTCCAGCGTGGCCGCGATCACCCGGCCCAGCACGTCGGTGCCGCCGCCCGGCGGGAAGGGCACGATGACGCGCAAGGGGGCTTCGCGCGCGCTGGCGGCGCTGCTGACCGCGGCAGCCAGCGGCGTGAGGGCCAGGGCCGCCATGTTCTTCAGGATGGTTCTGCGATTCATGTTGTTTGTCTCCGTATCCACTCTACGCGGGTCAGGCCAGGTTTGCCGCGCCGCTCGTCGGCAGAAAAAATCCACGCAGCGCCGCCGCCACGATGGCGGGCTCCTCCACCGGAAGCATGTGCCGCTGGCCCGGCACCACCTGCGCGCGGGCGTGTGGCAGGGCCTCGGCCAATTCCAGCGTCATGCGCGGGGTCGAGCCGACGTCCAGTTCACCCGTCAGCACCAGGGCGGGGCAGGCGATCCCCGGCGCGGCCTGCGCCAATATCGGGTCGCCCTGCGCGAACACGCGGTATGCAGCCAGGAAGCTGGCGCGGTCGTTGTCCAGCAGGCGCTGGCCGATGCAGGCCACGCGTTCTGGACGCGCGGCCTGGAACGCGGGCGTGAACCAGCGTTGCAGCGAGACTTGGGCGGCGGCTTGCGGGTCTTGGGTTGCTGCCGCGTCCAGCCGCGCGAGCACGGCGCGCGCCTCCTCGGGGCTGCGGCGGAACACCGTGCTCAGCAGGGCCAGCCGGTTGACGCGTTGCGGGCGGGCGGCGGCATAGGCGCCCGCGATCAGGCCGCCCATGGAATAGCCCAGCAGGTTGGCGCTTTGCCAGCCGGCGCGGTCCAGTTCCGCGTCCAGCTGCGCGATGAAATCCTGCACCGTTACGCTGGCGTCGATGGCGGGGGCGTGGCCGTGGCCCAGCATGTCATAGCGCAGCACCTCGAAATCCGGCTCCAGCAGCGGCGCCAGGTCGTCCCACAGCGTGTGGTCCAAGCCGACGCCATGCAGCAGCACCAGCGGCTCGCCGCGTCCAGTACGCCGAGAATGCGGACTCATTTGGCTTGCGCCTCGCGTTCCAGTTCCTGCAGGTCCGAGTAGCGGTTGCCGATCCGGTGATGCGGACGTCCGGAGGTGGCCGCGCCCAGCGCGATCACGATCTCGTCAGGCGCGGGCGCGTCGTTGATGGTGGTCTGCACCGTCAGGTAGTGGGAGCGCAGGCCCTCGTCGAGCTTGTGCATCAGCGGCACGGTGATCACGCAGCCGGGGCCGCCGCGCATATTGGTGAAGCTCAGGTAGCTGGTGCCGCCCACCGCGCCGCGATAGGCGTTGCCGAAGCGCAAGGTGTGGATCAGCGCCGACGCGTGTTCCACTTCGCCGGCCGTACCCACCACCGCGGCCTTGCCATAGGCTTCGACCTGATCGGCGGAGCCGGCCTGGCGCAGGATTTCCGCGACCAGCAGTTCGCCCAGGGGCGGCGCGGCTTCCAGAATCTTGGGCCGCAGGTCTTCCTGGAACGGCTGGCCGGCCCAGGGATTGCGGATCACGGCCGCGGCGATGACCATCACCAGCGGCCGCTCGGCTGCGCGGCCGCCTTCGATCAGGGTTTTTTCCACATAGCTGACTACCTTGCGCACTTGCAAAGACATAACCGCTGCTCCAGTACCTGTAGGAATGAAAGACGAGGCCATTGTTGGGCGCTGGGCAGAGTTTTGACAATCCAAATTAACTCAAGTTAATTTCGGAAAATCCGAATTTTCAGATCCCTTGAATCCATGTCTGCGCCCCTGAAGATCCAGCACCTGCGCCAGTTCCTGCTGGCGGCCGATCACGGCAGTTTCCGCCTGGCGGCCGAAGGCACGTTCCGTTCGCAGGCGGCCGTGTCGGCGGCCATGCAGGACCTGGAGCAGCAGTTAGGCGCGCCGCTATTCGAACCCGGCAAGCGCGCCCAGCTCACGCCCCTTGGCCTTGCGGTGGCGCCGCTGTTCCGCGAATTGCTGGTCACCCACGACCGGGTGCTGGACGCGGCGCGCCAGTTCGGCCTGGGCAGCCAGGGGCCGGTGTCGCTGGCGGTGATGCCGTCGCTGGCCGATGAATGGCTGCCGCGCCTGCTGGAGCGCTATGCGCGCAGCCACCCCGCGATCCGCATCCGCGCCATCGACGAATCCTCGCAGGACGTGCACCGGCTGGTGCTGAGCGGTGAAGTACAGGTAGGCGTGGCGGGACAGGTGCCGCGCACCGCGGAGGTGGCCTTCGCGCCCGTGGCGCGCGACGCCTTCGGCCTGGTGTGCCGCAAGAGCCATCCGCTGGCGCGGCGGCGCGGCCCCGTGCCCTGGGCGGCGCTGGCGGGCGAGCGCCTGATAGGCAACGCCACCTTCGACACGCTGAAGAACCGGCAACTGGGTGGGGCCATCGAAGACCCGTTCATGGTGGTGTCGAACCGCGCTTCGCTCCTGGCCAGCGTGGTCAGCGGCCTGGGCGTGACCGTGCTGCCGGTGCTGGCGCGGCCGGCAGCCGCGAGCGGGCTGGCCTTCGTGCCGCTGGCCGAGCCCACGGTGGAGCGCATCGTGGGCGTGCTGACCCGCAAGGAAGAAACCCTGCTGCCGTCGGTGGCGGCCATGCACGCGCTGGCCTTGCGTTCATTGGCCCAGTTCACGCGCCGCAAGGGCGCGATCCTGGTGTAGCGGGAGCCTCAGACGCCGCAGGCGTAGATCATGAACTGGCGGAAAGCCTCGGCGGGCTTGGCCAGCCGCGCTTGCGGATCCCAGAGCAAGCCGGCCTCCATGGGCGGGACGGCGTCGGTGATGGGCACCGCCTCGATCTTGCGGCCTTCCAGCGACCAGGGACGGTAGACCATGTCCGACAGCATGGTGACGCCGAAGCCGTGCGCAACCAGCCCGCGCAGCGCCTCCATCGAGCGCGTGCGGAACGCGATGTCCGGTTGCAGGCCGTGGGCGCGCCAATAAGCGAGGGCAGAGCGTTCGCCTTCATCCATTTCCAGCAGGATGTAGGGATGGCCGGCAATGTCGGCCAGCGACGGCGCCGAGGCCTGCGCTAGCGGATGGCCGGACGCGGTCCATAGCTGCCGCCGCGAGCGCACCAGCACCTGATGTCCGAAGCGCTCGCGCCGCTCCACATTGGATAGCAGCGCCACGCCCAGCTCGACCTCGCCGCTGGCCACGGCGGCTTCGATCTCGGGCCGGTCCAGGTCGACCAGATCCAGCTCTACGTCGGGATAGCGCCGCCGGAAGCGCGCCAGCAGGTCGGGCAGGAAATAGCCCAGCACCGTGTAGGACGCCGCGATCCGCACCGCGCCGCGCAATGCGTAACGCTGGAAGCCGGGCTCGCGCAGGGCGTCGTCCAGGGAGTCGAGCACTTCGCGCGCGCGCTGATGGAAGTTGTGCCCTTCCGGCGTCAGCGTGACGCCGTGGGGATGGCGGTCGAACAGCCGCACGCCCAGCTGCGCCTCCAACGCCAGAACGGCGTTGGTGACCGCGGACTGCGAGACATGCTCGTCGGCGGCGGCCATGGAAAACCGGCCGGTCCGGGCGGCCGCGGCAAAGTACCGCAGCTGGCGCAGGGTGACGTCATTAGCCATGTGTTTATCGAATACCTGATACCTGAATATATGAATATACGATAACCAGCCTGCTTCCTACACTGCGGCAAAACACCAAAAACCGCAACGCAGGAGACAAGCGTGAACGCCCCACAACCCGCAGGCGCGGCCGATACCCATGGCCTGACGCTGGACGACAAGTACACCTGCACCCAAGGGCGCATCTACCTGAGCGGCACCCAGGCCCTGGTGCGGCTGCCGTTGTTGCAGAAGCAGCGCGACCAGCAGGCCGGCCTGAACACGGGCGGCTATATCTCGGGCTATCGCGGCTCGCCGCTGGGCGGCCTGGACCAGGCGTTGTGGAAGGCCAAGCGCCACCTGCAGGCCAACGACGTGGTGTTCCAGCCTGGGGTGAACGAGGACCTGGCCGCCACGGCAGTGTGGGGCTCGCAGCAGCTGAACCTGTTCCCGGGCGCGGCGCGCGATGGCGTGTTCGGCATGTGGTACGGCAAGGGACCGGGCGTGGACCGGTCGGTGGACGTGCTCAAGCACGCCAATTCCGCCGGCAGCTCGAAGCATGGCGGCGTGTTGATGCTGGCGGGCGACGACCATGCCGCCAAGTCCTCGTCGGTGGCGCACCAGTCCGAGCACGTGCTGATCGCCAGCGGCATACCGGTGCTGTATCCGTCCAATGTGCAGGAATACCTGGATTACGGCCTGCACGGCTGGGCGATGAGTCGCTACACCGGGCTGTGGGTGGCCATGAAATGCGTGACCGACGTGGTGGAGTCCAGCGCCTCGGTGGAAGTGGATCCCGACCGCGTGCAGATCGTGCTGCCAGACAACGCCCTGCCCGAAGGCGGCTTGAACATCCGCTGGCCCGACACGCCGCTGGCGCAGGAGGCGCGGCTGCTGGACCACAAGTGGTATGCGGCGCTGGCCTATGTGCGTGCCAACAAGCTGAACCGCGTGGTGCTGGATTCGCCGCAGGCGCACTTCGGCATCATGACCGCCGGCAAGGCTTATCTCGACGTGCGCCAGGCGCTCAACGACCTGGGCCTGGACGAAGTCGCCTGTCGCGAGGCCGGTATCCGCGTGCTGAAGGTGGGCTGCATCTGGCCGCTGGACGCGCAGGACGCGCGCGAGTTTGCCACTGGCCTGAAAGAGATCCTGGTGGTGGAGGAAAAGCGCCAGATCCTGGAGTACGCGCTGAAGGAAGAGCTTTACAACTGGCGCGACGACGTGCGGCCCCGCGTCTACGGCAAGTTCGACGAGCGCGACAACGGCGGCGGCGAGTGGTCCACGCCGCGCGGCGGCTGGCTGCTGCCGGCGCGCCACGAACTGTCGCCGGCACTGATCGCCCGCGCCATCGCCGCGCGCCTGGAAAAGGCCGACCTGTCGGACGCGCTGCGGGCGCGCATTGCGGCGCGGTTGGCAGTCATCGATGCCAAGGAGCGCGAAGCCGCCCGGCCCACCCTGGTGGAAGAGCGCAAGCCCTGGTTCTGTTCGGGCTGTCCGCACAATACCTCTACTCGCGTACCCGAAGGCTCGCGCGCCGTGGCCGGCATCGGTTGCCACTACATGGCGATGTGGATGGACCGCAATACCGACACCTTCAGCCAGATGGGCGGCGAGGGCGTTGCCTGGCTGGGCCAGAAGGACTTCACGTCCGAGCGCCACATTTTCGCCAACCTGGGCGACGGCACCTATTTTCATTCGGGGCTGCTGGCGATACGCGCCGCGGTGGCCGCGCGCGCCAGCATCACCTACAAGATTCTCTACAACGACGCGGTCGCGATGACAGGCGGCCAGCCGGTGGACGGCGTCCTGACCGTGCCGCAGATCGCCGCACAGATGCTGGCGGAAGGCGTGGTCAAGACCGTGGTGGTGAGCGACGAGCCGGAAAAATATGCCGGCGCCGCCACGTTGCCACAGGGTGTGGATGTGCACCACCGCAAGGCCCTAGACGAGGTGCAGCGCGCGCTGCGCGACATCGAAGGCACGACGGTGCTGATCTACGACCAGACCTGCGCCACCGAGAAACGCCGCCGCCGCAAGCGCGGCGACTATCCCGACCCGCCGCGCCGCGCCTTCATCAACGAGGCGGTCTGCGAAGGCTGCGGCGACTGTTCGGTGCAATCCAACTGCCTGTCCGTCGAGCCGCTGGACACGCCGTTGGGCACCAAGCGCCGCATCAACCAATCGTCCTGCAACAAGGACTTCTCCTGCGTCGAGGGCTTCTGTCCCAGCTTCGTCACCGCGGAAGGCGCGACCCTGCGCAAGGCGAGCGCGGGCAAGACGTCCCCGACACTGCCCGAACCGCCGCAACCCGCCTTGGCGGAAATCCCCCCGCTAGGGGCCTATCGCGTGGTGATCGCGGGCGTGGGCGGTACCGGCGTCGTGACCATAGGCGCGCTGCTGGGCGCGGCCGCGCATCTCGAAGGCAAGGGCGTGACGGTGCTGGACATGGCAGGGCTGGCGCAGAAGGGCGGCGCCGTGCTCAGCCACGTGCAACTGGCCCATCGTCCCGCGGACCTGCATGCGACGCGCGTGGCGCTGGGCGAGGCCGATCTGGTCATCGGCTGCGACGCGCTGGTGTCGGCGTCGCCGGAAGTGCTGTCGCGCTTGCGGCCGGACCATGGCCGCGCCGTGGTGAACAGCAGCGCCGCGCCTACCGCCGCCTTCCTGTCGCAGCCCAGCTGGCGCTTTCCCGGCGCGCAGGCCGAGGCCGCGCTGGCGCGCAGCACGGGCGGCAATTGCGATTTCATCGAGGCCGGGCCGCTGGCCGAGGCCCTGCTCGGAGACACCATCTACGCCAATCCTCTGCTGCTGGGCTATGCCTGGCAGCAGGGCGGGCTGCCGCTGTCACTGGACAGCCTGCGGCGCGCGATCGAACTGAACGGCGTCTCGGTCGAGAAAAACCTGGCGGCCTTCGAACTCGGCCGGCAGGCCGCGCGCCGCGGCGCCGATGTGCTCAAGCCGGCGCCGCGGGCGCAGGTGGTCGCGCTGCCGGAGTCCCTGGACGGCCAGATCCAGCGGCTGGCGCAACACGTGCGCGCCTACCAGGACGAGGCCTACGCCGCGCGCTTCCTGGCAGCAGTGGCGGCGGTGCGCGCGCGCGAGGCCTCGCTGCCGGACCCGCAACGCTTCGAGGTGACACAGGCGGTCGCGCGCCATCTCGCCAAGCTCATGACCTACAAGGACGAATACGAGGTGGCGCGCCTATACGTGGACCCGGCCTTCAAGGCGCGGCTGCGCGAGCAATTCGAAGGCGAACCTGGCCGCGACTATCGCCTGCGTTATCACCTGGCGCCGCCAGCGCTCGCGCGGCGCGACGCGCGGGGGCGGCTGCAGAAGCGCATATATGGTCCATGGATGGCGCTGGCGTTCCGCGCGCTTGCGCCGATGAAGCGGCTGCGCGGCACCTGGCTGGACATATTCGGCCAGACCGCCGAACGCCGCATGGAGCGCCAACTGGCCGCCGACTACCTGGCGCTGGCCGAGGAGTTCTCACGCACGCTCGACGCGACCAATCGCGCCACGGCGCTGGAACTGGCCGCGCTGCCGGACACGATCCGCGGCTATGGCCACGTCAAGGAGCAGAATGTCGAACGGGTGCGCGCGCAGCAAACCGGGCTGTGGGAACGCTACCGGGGGCGGGCGCGGGAAACGCTGGCGGCCTGAGGCGCGCGCTGCGTCAAGCCGCGTTCTCCAGCAGCACGCAATTACGCCCGTTCAGCTTCGCCTTGTACAGCAGTTCGTCGGCGCGGCGGGACAGGTTCTCCAGCGCCGCCGTGTCGCCGCTGCGGGCATGGGCGACGCCGAAGCTGGCGGTCATGCTGAAGCGGGCTGCGCCGCCGGCGCTGATCTGCGTGCGCGCGATGTTCAGGCGCATGCGTTCGGCCACGTCCCGGACGGGTTCGGGACGGCGGCTGCGGCACAGCACCGCGAACTCTTCGCCGCCCACGCGCGCGACGACGTCGGATTGCCGGAAGGTGCTGCGGCATAGTTCCGCCACGGTCTTGAGCGCTTCGTCGCCCGTGGCGTGGCCGTGCGTGTCGTTGATGGACTTGAAGTGGTCGAGGTCGAACAGGATGAAGGCCAGGCCGTCGCCATCGTCGTGGCGCATGTCGTCCAGCGCGGCTTCCAGGCGTTTTTCGAAAGCGCGGCGGTTCAGCAGGCCGGTGAGGAAATCCGTTTCTGCCATGATGGCGAGGTCTTGGATCAGGCGGTCGCGTTCCAGCTCCAGCTTGCGCACGGCGGCGGCGTTGTCGTTGAGCACATCCAGGGCCTTGAACATGCTGTTCACTTCGCCTCGGTACTGGCCCGCGGGGATGGCCGGCACTTCGCCGCCTTTGGCGATGGCGCCGATGATGTTGGTGGCGCGGACGAAGGGCCGGATGACGCGTTTGCGGAACATGGCCAGGCCGAGTATCAGGGCGGCGGTGAGCATCGCCGCAGCCGCCAGGGTGGTCAGCAGGACGCGGATCGCGGCCTGGCGGTTTTCGCCGATGCGCCGCTCAACGTCGTTGAGCATGAGATCGCGGAACCGGACGATGGACTTCATCTGCGGCACGTAGTTCGCGCCCAGTTCGTACATCGACACGAGCGAGTCTTCCGGAGCCCGCTCGGCAATGGCGCGCACGCTGTCGAGGTAGTTCATGCCCTCGCCGAAGTACTGCTGCTGCAGTTCGCGATAGGCGAGCGATGAGGCATGGCGCGGCATGCTGGCGATGTTGGCCTCGATCAGCGCGCGCAGTTCGTCGATGCGGCCGATCACGCGCTCGATCCTCAACTGGTCGCTGGCGGTGAGCGTGCGGCGTTTGCTCAGGGCCGGCGCAAAGGTGGATCCCACCAGCCCTGCCTGCTCGCGCAGTTCGCCGGCCAGCAGCGCCAAGGACAGCAGGTCGAAGTCCTCGCCCTGGTTTCTGGCAACCAGGCCGATGCCGTCGGACATGGCGGCACGCAGCTCGGGCACCAGCGCGACCATGTCTCCGACCACCGTCCAGAGGTTGTAGCCGG
Source organism: Achromobacter sp. D7-1 (assembly GCF_059760445.1). NCBI lineage: Bacteria > Pseudomonadati > Pseudomonadota > Betaproteobacteria > Burkholderiales > Alcaligenaceae > Achromobacter > Achromobacter sp. D7-1. Next base: position 19,690 of record NZ_JCBAMT010000097.1, read on the forward strand.
AGACGTTGGCGCGGGGCGCGGCAATCGCCGCGTCGGCGCTGGCGCGGGCATTCAGCAGGGATTCGCGGATGCGCTGGATGTTGGTGAATTCGCGGGCGCCGTTGGGATTGAGCGGCGCGCGGTACAGGGCAAGCAGGTCGGCGATCTGTGCGTTGGTGCGCTGGCGCGCTTGGTCCAGCGCGTGCAGGATGTGTTCGGGGACCGGCAGATCGGAACCCAGCGCCGAGTTCATGGGGCCGCGTTCGGCGGAGACCGCCTCCATCGTCATGAGGGTCGTGCGGACCACGATGAAGCCTCGCATGGCATCGTCGGTGGCGGCCAGCGACCGCCAGTTCTGCTGCACCACGATCACGGTCAGCATGGAGACCGGCAGCGCTACGCCTGCAGCCAGTGTCAGGAAATACCTTTCAAGGGATTTGAGAGCAAAGACATTGCGGAACATGCGTAAACATCGGCTCGGAACAATGACTGGTGGCCGGAGGTTACTTGAAATGGGCCATGGGCAGCATGGTTTTCCCGCCACAGTCCGACGGGCCGAAGTTTGTATCGCATTAAGTCGCAAAGTCTCATTTTTGAGCGCATTACATCACTCTGTTGCGAGTGCTTTCATCGTCTGCGCCGCCTTGGGCGGCGGGCGGGTCACGGTGGCGCGACCGGCAGTTTTTCGAGTGCGTCCTTGAAGTCCGGATACTCCTTCAGGAAGTCCAGACTGAGCCCGAACCGCTTCAGCAGCCGTTCGTCCACGGTCAGGTTGAGCACGGTCGCGCCATCCCACAACCTGGGGCGCTTTTTCACATGGATCAGCACTTTGTCGGTGAACTCGCGATAGGAGTCGTGCGGCTGGCATTGTTCATAGTCGGTGGCGATGCGTTGCGCCAGCCCGGCTTCCAGGCCGGCCTGGCGGGCCTTCTCTTGCAGCCATGAGGCTGGCAGCGTTTGCAGGCTGCCGTCCCGGTAGCCGCCGCCGACGTCGGAATGGGCGCCGATGAACCAGCGTTGTTCGACCGGCCTCTCGGGCGGCCGGGGCTCGGAATTGGCCAGGCGCGTCCACAGGGTTGGCGAGTACGGTTCGCGGAACTCGTTGGTGGCGATGGCGTGATAGGCGTGATGGACGTGGTTGCTCAGTTCGGTGTCGTGGAAGTTGTAGAACTTGGAAAAACCGGGGAATGGGATGCCGCCCACCGGTATGCCCAGGCTGCCGACCGTGTCCCAGACGCCGACGAAATGCACGTCCGTCTCGCGCGAGAAGTTCACGCGGAACGACGAGGCCTCCAGCGACGTGGGGATGCAGTCGTCGCGATATAGCGCATAGGCTTCGGCCACGTTGTTGTCGGAAGGATCGTTCAGCAGGCCGCATTTGCGCACCATGCCGGCCAGGCTGCGGGCGGAATAGGCGCCGCGGCTGAATCCGAACAGGAAGATGCGGTCGCGCGCTTCATGGCGCTGGCAAAGCCAGCGGTAGCCCGCGCGGATGTTGGCCGACAGCCCCGCGCCAAAGGCGCCGCCGGCGAACTTGTCGATGGCGGCCCACAGGCCCTGGCCTTGCGTGCCCACGCCTTCGATATAGAACGTTTCCTGCGTGGAGGTCTCGGGCGCCGCTTTGTAGAGTTCGTAGACGTTGGTGCGGTCGTTGGGTTCGTTCCAGGTCCCATCGAAGAATACGGCTAGATTCTTCACCATGATCGTTCTCCACAGATTGAGTCCTGCGATGAATCTGCTTGCTGCATGGCCCGCGTCCTGCGCGACGTAAGCTAGCACGCGGCGCGGAGCGATCCAGGCGGGTGGTTTCCCTGCTGATCAGATGTACACCGTACTTTTGACTAGCTAATCGGTAGCCATCCAAGACGGCTGCTGGCGTTGCCGGCTGGCGCACGCACAGCAGGACGTCCGCACTACATCAAAAGTCGCCATCCGTGCCTTGCACGCCCGCGCCGGGGCGTCCGTTGGCGGTGGCTTCATGCTTGGGGTATGTTGCGCACTGGGCGGCCGCGGGCCGCGCATGATCAGAGAAAAGGTACATGGGACGTTTAGCCATACTTGGCGCCCTGCACGAAGAAATCGCCGACCTGCTCGCGGCGATGGATCCGGGCGCCACGATTCACCATGTCGCCATGCGCGACTTCCATGTCGGCACCTTGTGGGGCACGCCTTGCGTGATTGCGTTGAGCCGGATCGGCAAGGTGGCCGCGGCCGCGACCGCGTCCATCGTGATTCAGGAGTTCCATGCCACGCGGGTGATCTTCACGGGACTGGCGGGTGGCCTGCACCAGGACGTGGCGGTGGGCGATGTGGTCGTGGCCAGCGCGCTGATGCAGCACGACATGGATGCGCGTCCTCTGTTCGGCCAGCACGAGATTCCCTTGCTGGGCCGCGTACGCTTCGACGCGGACGCGGTCCTGAGCGCGCGGCTGCTGGAAAGCGCAGGACAGTTCGCGCGCGGCCAAGCGGGTTTGCCTGCGGGGCAGGCCGCGCAGCCGCCGCGGGTGCACCATGGACTCATCGCCACCGGCGACGTTTTCGTCAACAGCAATGACTATGCGCACCAGCTGCGCCAGCGGCTGCCCGATGCGCTCTGCCTGGAAATGGAGGGCGGGGCGATGGCGCAGGTCTGCTACGAATTCGGCGTGCCCTTCGCGGTGTTGCGCGTGATCTCGGATCAGGCCGACCACGCCGCGAAGGCGGATTTCGCCGATTTCCTGGTGAATCTGGCGCGGGTCTATACCGCTGGCATCCTGGCGCCCCTGCTGAAGTCGGGGGCGTTGCGCGAAGCCTGAAGCGGGTGGTTTTCAGCGGCCGGTGTCGGGATAGTTGGGGCCGGCGTCGTGGAATCCGCCTTCGCTGTAGGGATTGACGGCGCCCGGATAGGGCGGCCCGCCATTGCCCGGCGCGCAGCCGGCCAGGACCAGGGCCGTGGCCGTGAGGGTAAGCAGGCGGATCAGGGCGGATTTCATGATGGTCTCCTGCGCGAGCCCGTTATTGCGAGCGTGCGGTGCGCGGCTTGTCTACTGGGCCTATTTTACGCTTCGGCGGCAGCGCTGCGCTGCTCGCCGTGCCGGGTCTTGCGCTTGGTCTGCGGCGCAGAGCAACGCTGCTGGTAGACCGCTACCGCGCTGGAATTCGCCGCCTGGAAGTAGGGGTGCGGCTGGCCGGCCTCGCGCAGCGCGTCGTGCATGCGCTGGCCCCAGACGCATTGCGTCTGGGCCTGGTCCCAGAGCCGCGCGGCCAGTTCGGGCTGGCCGTGGCGCCACAGCGCCAGGCCGTAGTCGGCCACGATTTCCTCATTGCGCGGAATCTCGCGGTAGGACCGCTTCATGAGCGCCAGCCCGCCATCGACGTCGCCCCGCAGGGTCAGGATCCAGCCCAGGGTTCCCTGGTTGTACGGCCCGGGTCCGAGGGTCTCGATCGATCTGCGCGCCTGGGTTTCGGCTTCGGCCAGATGCTCGGGAAAATCCGCCAGGTAGTAGGCGATGCTGTTGGCCCAGTCGGGCTCATCCGCCTGGGGCTTCTGCGCTTGCCGGCGCTGCAGTTCCAGGGCGTCCTCCAATGCCAACTGGGGCAGGCCCAGCAAACGCTCAAGTTTGTAGCGTTCTTGAAGCTCATCGTGATCCACAGGCGTGGACGAGACAGACAAGGACTCGGCGCGGGCGCGGTCCAGCCACTGCCGCGCGAGATCGGCCCGGCCGGCCATCAGCAGCAGATTGGCCATGTCCAGCTGTTGCCGCGGCTGCGCGCCGCATTCCGTGGCGTCCACCAATTGCAGCGCGCCCGCGGCATCGTTCTGGCTGAACCTGCGGTTGATGGCGTCCAATGCGTCAAAGCACTGCCGGTTCTCCGCCACGCTGGCGTCGACCGATATCGACAGGGTGGCGGCTGGACGGTCGTGGCTGAAGTACGCCGTATTGCCCTGGGCGGTGCTGTAGCCCAGATCCGCCCACTGTTCACCCCAGCGCACTTGCATGGTGGTGAGGTAGGGCCAGCCTCCAAGCGGGTCTTTTTCCCCGCTGGTTTGCAGCTGGAAGACGGTGCCCCAGGCGCCGTCGCCGATGCGCCGGATCAGCGTGTAGTCCTTCGCAGGATGCGCATCGCGGGTCCAGATCCAGGCGCTGCGGCCCAGCGCGTCGGTGACGCCATGCACGATGCCGTCCTGGCTGGGTGTGCCCTCGATGGACTGGCCTTTTTCGGTCAGGAACAGACGGTAGGGCGTATTGGGGGCGATCGCGCTGCCGCGGCTGTTGTCCAGCCTCAGGGTCAGATAACGCCCATGGCCGCCCTTGCCATACTGGGGCATGCCCCCGGGCGGTGCCGAGGGCGTGCTGTGGGTCGCGGATTTCCTGGGGGACGCGCTGCCGGCAGCTTGTGCCGGAAAGACGGTCTGCGCCAACGCGAGCGCGCCTGACAACAGCAAGGGGTACAGCCTGGAGGGCGGAAGCGTCATGGGTGCTGCTGGAGGTCTGATCGATGGGGTCTGTGAGACAGGCGGCCATTCTCTCAGAGAACGGCGGATGCCGCGCAAGCGAGTTGGTTGGCCGGATGTGGCGGGCGCACTCCCCCGGGGCCGCCGCCGCCCCCCCCCCGCCCCCCCCCGCCGCCACCCCCCCCCCCCCCCCCCCCCCCCCCGCCCACCCCCCGCCACTTCGTGTTCCGTTACCGCTCGCCGGAGCACTGGCTGCAGGTCTTCAAGACCTACTATGGTCCGCTGCTCAAGGCCTTTGGCGCGCTGGAACCTGCGGCGCAGTCCGCGCTGACCAACG
>NZ_JCBAMT010000098.1:0-24078 GCF_059760445.1 Achromobacter sp. D7-1
GGGTTTGTTCTATGCGCTGCGGTATGCCCGCCGCGCGCCGGACCTGTTTACTGCAAGGTCCGCGTGAAGACGAACTGCCCGTCCTGCCAATCCACCGGCACCACGTCGCGCGGACCGAAGCGGCCTTCCAGGATCAGCCGAGCCACCGGGTTCTCGATCTGCTGCTGGATCGCACGCTTCAAGGGGCGCGCGCCGAACACTGGATCGAAGCCGGAGCGGGCCAGTTCCGCCAGCGCGGGTTCGCTCACTTCGAGGCGCATTTCCTGCTTTTCCAGGCGCTCGCCCAGGCGGCGCAACTGGATGCGGGCGATCGACTCGATGTGCTGCGCTTCCAGGCCATGGAACACCACCACTTCATCGATACGGTTCAGGAATTCAGGACGCAGGGTCTGCTTGAGCTCGTCCCACACCACTTCCTTGACCACGTCGTAGGGCTTGCCCGCCAGGCTCTGGATATGGTGCGAGCCCAGGTTGGACGTCATCACGATGACCGTATTGCGGAAGTCCACCGTGCGGCCCTGGCCGTCGGTCAGGCGGCCGTCGTCCAGCACCTGCAACAGCACGTTGAAGACGTCCGGGTGGGCCTTTTCCACTTCATCCAGCAGGATCACGGAATACGGCTTGCGGCGCACGGCCTCGGTCAGGTAGCCGCCCTCTTCGTAGCCCACGTATCCGGGCGGCGCGCCGATCAGCCGCGCCACCGAATGCTTCTCCATGAATTCGCTCATGTCGATGCGGATCATGTGCTCTTCCGAGTCGAACAGGAACTCGGCCAGGGCGCGCGTCAGTTCGGTCTTGCCCACGCCGGTGGGGCCCAGGAACAGGAACGAGCCGTAGGGGCGCGAAGGATCCGCCAGCCCGGCGCGCGAACGCCGGATGGCGTCGGACACCAGCCGCACGGCCTCGTCCTGGCCCACCACGCGCTTGTGCAGGTATTCCTCCATGTGCAGCAGCTTCTCGCGTTCGCCCTGCATCATCTTGGATACCGGGATGCCGGTGGCGCGCGACACGACCTCGGCGATTTCCTCGGCGCCGACGCGGGTGCGCAGCAGGCGCGGACGCCCTTCGCCGCCCTCGGCGTCCTCGGCCGCTTCCGCGGCGCCCACTTCGGCCGCCTTCAGGCGCGCTTCCAGGTCAGGCAGCTTGCCGTACTGCAACTCGGCCAGCTTGTCGAACTGGCCCTTGCGCTGCAGTTCCGCCATTTCGGCGCGCACGCTGTCGATTTCTTCCTTGATGGCCTGCGTGCCTTGCACGGCCGCCTTCTCGGCCTTCCAGATTTCCTCGTAGTCGTTGTATTCGCGTTGCAGCTTTTCGAGTTCGTCCTCGATCACGCCCAGGCGGCGCTTGGAAGCGTCGTCGGTTTCCTTCTTGACGGCCTCGCGCTCGATCTTGAGCTGGATGATGCGACGGTCGAGCTTGTCCATCACTTCCGGCTTGGAATCGATTTCCATGCGGATGCGCGCGCCGGCCTCGTCGATCAGGTCGATGGCCTTGTCGGGCAGGAAGCGGTCGGTGATATAGCGGTGCGACAGTTCGGCCGCGGCCACGATGGCCGGGTCGGTGATTTCCACGCCGTGGTGAATTTCATAACGTTCCTGCAAGCCGCGCAGGATGGCGATGGTGGACTCCACGTCGGGCTCGTCGACCAGCACCTTCTGGAAGCGCCGCTCCAGCGCCGCGTCCTTCTCGATGTACTTGCGGTACTCGTCCAGCGTGGTCGCGCCGATGCAATGCAGTTCGCCGCGCGCCAGCGCCGGCTTGAGCATATTGCCCGCGTCCATCGCGCCTTCGGCCTTGCCTGCGCCCACCATGGTGTGGAGTTCGTCGATGAAGACGATGTTGCTGCCGTCGTCCAGCGACAGCTCCTTAAGTACGGCTTTCAGGCGTTCCTCGAATTCGCCGCGGAACTTGGCGCCGGCCAGCAGCGCGGCCAGGTCCAGCGACAGCACGCGCTTGCCGCGCAGGGTTTCGGGAACTTCGTCGTTGACGATGCGCTGCGCCAGGCCTTCGACGATGGCGGTCTTGCCCACGCCGGGTTCGCCGATCAGCACCGGGTTGTTCTTGGTGCGGCGCTGCAGGATCTGGATAGTGCGGCGGATTTCATCGTCGCGGCCGATCACCGGATCGAGCTTGCCTTGGCGGGCGCGCTCGGTCAGGTCCATGGTGTACTTGGACAGGGCTTCGCGGTTGGATTCGCCTTCCGCGCCGGAGACGTTCTCGCCGCCGCGCACGGCGTCGATCGCGGCTTCCAGGGCCTTTTTCTGCAGGCCGGCATCGCGCAGGATGCGGCCGGCGTCGCCCTTGTCGTCGGCCAGCGCCAACAGGAACAGTTCGCTGGCGATGTAGGTATCGCCACGGCGCGCGGCGTCCTTGTCGGTGCGCGTCAGCACCGCCTGCAGGTCGCGGCCGACCTGGACGTTATCGTCGCCCTGCACCTGCGGCAGGGACTTCAAGGCGCTGTCGATGGCCGACTGCACCCGGTTGACGGCCACGCCGGCGCGCGCCAGCAGGCTGCCCGCGCCGCTGTCGGAATCCGACAGCAAGGCGGAGAGCACGTGGATGGGCTCGATATAGGGGTGGTCGTTGCGGGCGGCCAGACTTTGGGCGTCGGCCAGGGCTTGCTGGAATTTGGTGGTCAGTTTGTCGAATCGCATAATGGTCGTTTGGCTTGTTGGGGAGCCTGACCGATACGTGCCGGCTGGCTCGATATCCTGAATATGCGGCCAGATGCGAGAATTTCAACACCTTGCCCGCGCCATGGTTTTTCGACGTGCAGCAACAATCTGACTTATGAGCATATACGTTTTTGTCTACGGCACGCTACGCGCGGGCGAAATCAATGATCTGGCGCAAGCCGCCGCGCGGCGCGGGCTGCCGGCGGCGCGCTACGTCGGCCGGGCCAGCGTGCCGGGCAGACTGGTGGACTTCGGCGACTGGCCGGGCCTGATCCCCGTGGACGACGGCCGGCGCGTGCGCGGCGACGTGTTCCAGGTCGCGCCGGCCCTGGTGGCCCTGATGGACGAAATCGAGGAGTACCAGCCCGGCAAGCCCTGCTGCTTCGTGCGGCGCGAGGTCCTGGCGCGTCTGGAGCCGCCCGCGGCAGCCTCCGAACTGCGCTGCCAGTACTACCCGATAGACCCGGCCCAGCGGGGCGCTGCCGCCGATATCGACGCCGACGATTGGGTCGCATACCGCCTTGCCCGCCCCCTCCCGAGGGGCCGGTAAGACGCCCGTAGTAACAACGGACTACAATACAGCTTGTCTTAAGCTTTATACCCATGCCGGCATGCGTCCGCGCAATGGGCACTATAGAGGTCATCGTATGCAAAAACGGGTCCCCGTTGCCCCTGATGCCGCCCACTGCTCCACCTGCATGCTGGGGCATGTGTGCGTGCCCGTGGGCATGGCAGCCGCCGAGGTGGAAAAGCTGGACGAACTGGTCAGGGAACGTGTGCGCCTTGAAAAAGGCAAGCCGCTCTATTCGCTGAACCACCCGCTCGACGCCGTCTACAGCGTGCGCTTCGGCAGCCTCAAGACGCAGTTGGAAGACGCGACCGGCCAGATCCAGGTCACCGGCTTCCACCTGCCCGGCGAAATCGTCGGCATGGACGGCATGCTGGACGGCAAGCACGTTTCGACCGCCGTCGCGCTGGAAGATTCCGAGGTCTGTGTCATCCGCCTGGCCGATATCGACCGGGTCGCGGCCCACCTGCCCTCGCTGCAGCAGCAGTTCCGCCGCCTGATGAGCCGCGAGATCAACCGTTCGCACCAGATGCTGGCCTCGCTGGGCTCCATGCGCTCCGAACAGCGCCTGGCCGCGTTCCTGCTCAATCTGTCGCAGCGCTATGCGTCGCTGGGCTATTCCTCCACCGAGTTCGTGCTGCGCATGAGCCGCGAGGAAATCGGCAACTACCTCGGCCTGACCCTGGAAACGGTCAGCCGGCTGTTCTCGCGCTTCGCGCGCGACGGCCTCATCAAGATCAACCAGCGCGAGGTCCGCATCCTGGACCTGCCCGCGCTCAAGCAGCTGCTGGGCCAAGAGAGCTGCTGAACGCCCGCCGCGCCATGCGCCGCGCGCCCATCCTCCCCCTGCTTCAAGCGCGCCCGGGACGCATGCGCGCCCTGGCAGCCTGGTGCGCCCTGGCGGCGCTCGCGCCGCTGGCTGCGTACGCGCAGACGCCGCTGCCTGATCCCTACGACTACAGCGAAACCGCGCCCGCGCCCAAGCGCGCGGCGCCCTTGCGCTGGCAGTCCGTGGAGCTGGGCAAGCCCGGCCACCGCTACAAGATGCCGGTCTACGCCAACCGCGACCTGGCAAAGGACGACCTGCGCAACATCAAGCAGGTCGTGGTCGTGATCCACGGCGTCAAGCGCGATGCCGACCGCTATTACGAATCCGTCGCCGCCCTGCTGGCGCACAACCCCGAGCGGGCCCGTGACACCCTGATCCTGGCGCCGCGCTTCTCGGGCTCGATCGATTCGGGCTTCGGCGGCATGGCGGCATGGCGCAAGGCCAGTTGGGAGGACGGCGAAGACAGCGTCCAGGCCGCGGGACGCCCCGCACCGGTCAGCTCGTTCCAGGTGCTGGACGACCTGCTGCGCAGCCTGGACGACCGCAAGCGCCTGGCCTCGCTGGCCGGCATCGTGCTGGCCGGCCACTCGGCCGGCGCGCAACTGGTGCAGCGCTATGCGGTGCTGAACAACATCGACGGCCCGCTGCGGCGCGACGGACTGGCGCTGCGCTACGTCATCGCCAATCCTTCGTCCTACCTGTACCTGAGCAACGAACGCCCGCGCGCCGACGGCAAGGGTTATGCACCCTACGAGCGCGGCATCTGCCCCACCTACAACCAGTACAAGTACGGCCCGGACAAGCTGCCCGCCTATTCGCGCGAGACCGACGAGTCCAAGCTCTTCGTGCGCTACGCGGCGCGCGACGTCACCTATCTGCTGGGCGGGGCCGACAACAATCCCGAAGACCGCCTGCTGGACAAGACCTGCGGCGCCGAAGCCCAGGGCGCGACCCGGCTGGCGCGCGGCACGGGCTATGTGCAATACGAGCACGTGCTGGCGGCACGCGGCGCCAGGCCCGTGACGCTGCATCGGCGCGCGTTCGAAGTAGCCGGCATCGGCCACAACAGCAAGAGCATGTTCGGCTCGGTCTGCGGCACGCGGGCGCTGCTGGGCGACGAGGCCCAGACGGCCGACGGCGCCGCGCCCTGCGTAGTCATCAAGCCGCGCGGCAAGTAAGGCGGCGCGCCCCATTCGGCGCGCAGGCCTGACAAAAAACTGAACGAAAAACAGCGCCGCAGAGCGTGCATTTCGGCACGGGCAGGCGCAACATAACGCAATGCGTGTTCCATTTCGCGGCTGGCCCGCCGTCATGGGTCGAGGCGGCGAGCGCGTGTCCGGCGTCCCCCGACAAACGCACCCGAAGGACGGATATGACGCAAGCATATCTCGACATCCCCGACGCAAAGCGCCGCATCAAGGCGATCTTCATCGGCTCCATGGGCAATCTGGTGGAATGGTATGACTTCTATGCCTACACCGCCTTCGCGCTGTACTTCGCCCCCGCCTTCTTTCCCTCGCACGATCCCGTCGTCCAGCAACTGAACGCGGCCACGCTGTTCGCGGCCGGCTTCATCGTGCGCCCGCTGGGCGGCTGGCTGTTCGGCCATCTGGCGGACCGGCACGGGCGGCGCCTGTCGCTGATGGTGTCGGTGGGGATGATGTGCGTGGGCTCGCTGATCATCGCGATCACGCCCACCTACACCACCATAGGCCTGGCAGCGCCGGCCCTGCTGGCGCTGGCGCGCGTGGTCGAAGGCCTGAGCCTGGGCGGCGAGTACGGCGCCAGCGCCACCTACCTGACGGAAATCGCGGACCCCGAGCATCGCGGCTTCTATTCCAGCTTCCAGTACGTCACTTTGATAGGCGGCCAGCTCTGCGCCATCCTGGTGCTGCTGCTGTTGCAGAACGTGTTCCTGACCCACCAGCAGCTGGTGGAATGGGGCTGGCGCATTCCCTTCGTGATCGGCGCCATGCTGGCCATCATCACCGCCCTGATGCGGCGCGACATGCCCGAGACGGACTCGTACAAGGAAGCGCAGAAGGCGCCCAAGCCGCAGACCAGTTCGCTGCGTGGCCTGCTGCAGTATCCGCGCGAGGTGGCGATCGTGGTGGGCCTGACCGCCGGCGGCACCGCGGCGTTCTATACCTTCACGACGTACATGCAGACCTTCGTGCGGCAGACCTCGGGCTTCTCCGACATCGTCACGACTTACATCATCGCCGGCTCGCTGATCTTCGCGCTGATCCTGCAGCCGGTCTATGGCGCGCTGTCCGACCGGATCGGGCGCAAGCCGCTGCTGGTGTTCTTCGGCGTGGCGGGCGCGGCGCTCACCGTACCCATCCTGATGACGCTGTCGCACACGCGCTCGCCCTTCATGGCCTTTCTGCTGATCTGCGGTGCCTGGGTGTTCACGGCCGGCTACACCTCCATCAACGCGGTGGTGAAGGCGGAACTCTTCCCCACCAACATCCGCGCCACCGGCGTCGCCGTGCCCTACGCCGTGACGGTGTCGATCTTCGGCGGCACGGCGCCGGCCATCGCCCTGTTCTTCAAGCAGCAAGGGCATGAGGAGTGGTTCTACTACTACCTCGCGGGGATCATCTTCCTGTCGCTGCTGGTGTACGCCACCATGCGCGACACCAAGCACCGCTCGGCCATGCACCAGCACGCCTGATTCCTGATCGCGCCAACTTTGTTGCTTGACAGCCATGCCGTTGCGGCTTAATACTTAACCCTATGGTTAAGTTTAAAGACGACATGCTCGACAGCATCTTCTCGGCCCTGGCCGACGGCACGCGGCGCCGGGTGCTGGCCGACCTGGAACAAGGCGCGGCCTCGGTCAGCGAGCTGGCCCGGCCGCACGCCATGTCCCTGCCCGCCTTCATGAAGCATCTGCGCGTGCTGGAAGACGCCGGCCTGATCGCCCGCGCCAAGGACGGCCGCGTCGTCAATTGCACGCTGTCGCCCGAACCCATGCGGGCGGCATCCGACTGGCTGGCCCGCTACGAGAAGTTCTGGAGCGGACAGCTGGATTCGCTGGCGCGGTACCTGTACCACGAGGAAGAGGTCCACCCATGGAAAACCGAAGCACCCAAGACGAATCAGCCCCCATCGAACTCCGGCTCAAGCGGCGCTTCGACGCCCCCGTCGAACGCGTCTGGCGCGCCTGGACGGACCCGCAAGCGCTGATGCGCTGGTTCGGCCCGGCCGAGACCCGCAAGGTGCTGCGGGCGGAAACCGATGTGCGCGTGGGCGGCGCCTATGAGGTGGGTTTCGCCACCGAGGACGGGCTGGAGCACCATGCCAGCGGCCACTACCGCGAAGTCGAGCCGCAACGCCGGCTGGTCTTCACCTGGGCCTGGCGCGACACGCCCGCCGAAGTCTCGCTGATCACGCTTGAGTTCACCCCTGCGGGCGACGGCACCGAGCTGGCCTTCCTGCAGACCCCGTTCGTCGACCAGGCCACCCGCGACAGCCACCAGCATGGCTGGTCGGGCGCGCTGGAGCGGCTGGCGGCCCATCTGGCGAATCCGGCCTGAATCCCGGCCGCTCGCCCTACCCGGGCCTGCCGGCCCGATCCAAGGAGACACACGATGCAGACCGATCACCCCGTCGTATCCCGAGCGCAATGGGACATCGCGCGCGAGGCGCTGCTGCGCCGCGAGAAAGAACTGACCCGGGCCCACGACGCCCTGGCCCGCGAGCGCATGGCGCTGCCCTGGGTCAAGGTGGACAAGCCTTACCGCTTCGAGGGCGAGGCCGGCGCCGTGGGCCTGGCCGAACTGTTCCAGGGCAGGAGCCAGCTCATCATCTACCACTTCATGTTCGGCCCGGACTGGGAAGAAGGCTGCGTGGGCTGCTCGTTCCTGGCGGACCACATGGACAGCGCGATCTTGCACCTGCGCCAGCATGACGTGACGGTGGTCGCCGTGTCGCGGGCTCCGTACGCCAAGCTGGACGCGTTCAAGCGGCGCATGGGCTGGCGCTTCCCCTGGTATTCGTCCGAAGGCTGCGATTTCAACTTCGACCTGCAGGCCAGCGTGCCCAAGGCCGACGGCGGCATGGAGGAAAATTCCGGCGCCAGCGCGTTTTTCCGCGACCCGGACGGCGAAATCTTCCATACCTATTCAAGCTTCTCGCGCGGGGTGGAGCGGCTGGCCGGCGCCTACAACTACCTGGACTTCGCGCCGCTGGGCCGCAACGAGCACGGCCCGCACTTCAATCTGGGCGACTGGGTACGCCACCATGACCGCTACGACGACGCCCCGGCGCACGCCTGCCACGCCTGCGGCTAGGCCCAAGCCTGGCCGTGCCGTCCGCCTGGCCTCCGACGCGGCGTTCCTGTGGCTGGCCTGCACCGCCGCCATGGCCGCGGGCCTGTGGGCGGACACGCTGCGCACGCCTGCGGCGCTGCTGGCCAGCCAGTGCGCAGCGCCCGGCGGGCTGCTCGAACAGGCGTGGCGCCATGCCGCCCTGATGCCCGCCAGCAGCACGGCCATGCTGATCGCCGCATTGTTGCCGCTGCCGGGCGCTCCCCGCATGGCTGCGCGGCTGGCCTGTGCGCTGACCATGGGGCTGGGCATGCTGGCGGGGGCTCAATGGGGCATGGCGGCGGCCCTGGCCGCGGGCGCCGCGCCATTCGGCGGCATGGCCGCGGGCATGGCGCTGGGCATGGCGGCCGCCATGGCCGCTGGAGCGCTGATCGCAGGCGCTAGCGCCGCGCTCCGGTAAGCGGGCGCGGCGTCGCCCCTGGCGCGGCCTCGATGGGCGCAGCCAGCGGCGCCTGAATTTCAAGCGCGGATCCGGCGCGCGCCACGCAAGGCAGGATCCAGCCCTCTTCCTTCTCGTCGCGCGACAGCCCCGGCCATTCGATGCTATAGGAGATCTCTCCTTCCAGCAGCAGGCACATGCAGGCGCGGCAGGTGCCGTTGCGGCACGAGCTGGGCAGCTTGATGCCGGCGGCCTGCGCCGCCAGCAGCACGGAGGTATCGGCCGGCGCATCGAAGCGCAGGCCGGCAGGCTGTACCAGAACGGGAAATGCGGACATTGGACGGATCCCGCGGGCGGCCCTCAGCCCGCGTTGTCCTGCCAGTCCAGCTGCCAGGCGCCCGACAGCACGTTCTGCATCCACAGCACGCAGGTCAGCGTCTTGGCGTCGGTGACTTCGCCCTGGGCGCAAGCCGCGATCAGCTCGGCGGGGTCCGCGCTGATCACGTCCAGGAATTCATCCTGGTCCAGCTGGCGCGGTCCGGCGCGCAGGCCTCGGGCGAAGTAGATGTGGATGATCTCGGTGGAATAGGCGATGGCCAGGTGCAGGGCGCCCGCATGGGCCCACTGCGCAGCGGTGTAGCCGGTTTCCTCCAGCAGCTCACGCTTGCCGCAAACCAGTGGATCCTCACCCGGGTCCAGCTTGCCCGCGGGAAATTCCGTCATCACGCGCCCGATGGGATAGCGGAACTGCCGTTCCAGCAAGACCCGGCCATCATCCAGCAGCGGAATCACCACCACCGCGCCCGGATGCACCACGTATTCGCGCGTGGCCGTGTTGCCGTTGGGCAGGCTGACCGTGTCGCGGCGGATCTTCAGGAAGGCGCCGTTGTACGGCGCCTCGCTGGCGACGAGTTTTTCTTCGAGATGGGAATCGGGCTTGCGGGTCATGGGGGTCGGCTACCTCAAGGAACACGCAGGCGGCTGGCCCGCGCGGGCAGCACGAGCTTACCATCGCTGCCCGCCTCCCCCGATGACGCCTACTCCGCGACCCGGATGACGATCTTGCCGAAGTGCCGGCCCGACGCCAGGTGCTCGAAGGCCTCGCGCGCTTCCTCAAAAGCGTAGACACGGTCGATGACGGGCGCGATGCGCGCCACGTCGATAAAGCGCGCCACGTCCTCAAGCATCTTGCGGCTGCCGACGAAGATGCCTTCCAGGCGCTTGACGCCCGCGATCAGGGCCAAGGGCGCCACCGGCACGGCCGCAAAGCCGCTGACGCCGCCGATGACCGCGATGGTGCCGCCCATGCGCGCGGCCGCCACGGAACGTTCCAACGTGCCTTCGCCGCCGACTTCCACCACCACATGCGCGCCTTCGCCGCCGGTCAGGCGCAGCACCTCGTCCTGCCATTGCGGCGTCTCGCGGTAGTTGATCGTCAGGTCCGCGCCCAGTTCGCGCGCCCGGGCCAGCTTGTCGGCGCTGGACGAGGTGATGATGGCGCGCATGCCGGCCGCCTTGGCCAGTTGCAGGCCCCAGATGGAAACGCCCCCGGTACCCAGGAACAGCGCCGTCTGGCCCGCCTTGGCGCGTCCGGCAACGAACAGCGCGTTCCATGCGGTGACGGCGGCGCAAGGCAGGGTCGAGGCCTGCTCATCGCTCAGGGAGTCCGGCGTGGCGACCAGGGCATGCTCGGAAAAGATGCTCTCGGTGGACAGCAGGCCGTCGGTGGCGGCGCCCGGGGCCAGCGCCACGGTGGCGGGCGTGGGTTCGCCATCGATCCAGTCCGGCATGAACGCGCCCATGACGCGGTCGCCGATCTTGAAGCGGGTCACGCCCGCGCCCACCTCGATCACCTCGCCCGCGGCGTCGGAGGCGGGTATGACCGGGTCGCCCGAACCCTTCAGATACTCGCCGCGCGCCACCATGAGATCGCGATAGTTCAGCGACACCGCCTTGATGCGCACGCGCAGCTCCAGGGGAGCCAGGCTGCGCGGTTGACGCGTGACGCGTTCCAGCGAAGCGATGTCCTTGCCGCTGGTGATGGTGTAGGCCTGCATGTTGTTTCTCCTGTATCGGTTCAAGAAAGCCGCCTTTCGGCGTCTGCCGCTAGATGTGGCGGCCAAGTACCGATAAGATATATGGGAATTAATTTCCCCAGTGGCGAATCTTTTTCTTTTTACCGATTCCCAATTGGAACCAATCAGGACGAAGGAGCCCGTGATGGCAACCGCGATCACCTATGACAGACTGAGCGGCATCGAAGTCTTTGTGCAGGCCGTTGAGGCAGGCAGCTTCGCGCTGGCGGCAGAACGCCTGAACCTGACGCGCTCGGCGGTGGGCAAGTCCATCGCGCGGCTGGAGGCGCGCCTGGGCGCGCGGCTGTTCCACCGCACCACCCGTCAGCAGAGCCTGACCGACGACGGCCAGGCCTACTACGACCGTTGCGTGCGCGCGCTGGCCGAGCTGCAGACCGCCGAAGCCGAGCTGGACAGCGGCCGCCGCGAGCCCCAGGGACGCCTGCGGGTCAGCGCGCCCCTGGTGTTCGGCCGGCACTGCGTCGCGCCGGTGCTGCGCGAACTGGCGCTGCAACATCCGCAGCTGCAGATCGAGATCTCCTTCAACGACCGGGTGGTGGACCTGATCGAGGAAGGCTATGACCTGGGTATCCGCGTGGGCGAGCTGCCCGACAGCGCCAGCCTGGCCGCGCGCCGGCTCGGCATGCAGACAATGGGAATCGGAGCGTCTCCCGCCTACATCCAGGCGCACGGCCGTCCAACCACGGTGGACGAGCTGACGCAGCACTCCTGCATCGCC
Organism: Achromobacter sp. D7-1; assembly: GCF_059760445.1. NCBI lineage: Bacteria > Pseudomonadati > Pseudomonadota > Betaproteobacteria > Burkholderiales > Alcaligenaceae > Achromobacter > Achromobacter sp. D7-1. The sequence goes on from NZ_JCBAMT010000098.1 coordinate 11,600, forward strand.
TACACGCACAACGGCATCGAGAGAGGCTGGACCGTGAAGGGAGCGGACGATCAGGTCATGCAGCTACGCTTGCGGCCGTGCCTGCGGCTGGACGACCTGCAAGCCATCGCGGATGCCGCCATCGCCGGTGCGGGGCTCGCCTGGCTGCCCTGCTGGATGCTGACGCACTATGTGCGCACCGGAGAGTTGGACGTGCTGATGCACGGCGACCGCCTGGCCGCGCAAGAGGTGCATGCGGTCTGGCCGCAAGCGCGCTACCTGCCGTCCAAGACACGCGCCGCCATTGATGCGCTGGCGGCGCGCGTGCCGGCCATGCTGGCCGCCTGAGCCGCTCAGCCGAACTTGCGGCGGGCGTCCAGCGCCAGGCCGGCGCCGATGCTGCCGAACAGGTCGCCTTCGACGCTGCGGGCGTCCGGCACCAGGGCCGAGACGGATTCGCGCAAGCGCGGCACGCGGCTGGAGCCGCCGGTGAAGAACACCGTGTCCACGTCGGACGTCGACACGCCGGCATCGCGCAACAGCGCGCCCACCGTGGCCTCGACCTTCTCGATCAACCGGCCGACGCAGGCGTCGAACGACGGCCGTGTTACGTCCACGCCCAGCTCCGGCGCGATGCGCGACAGGTCGATGCGCGCGGCCGGCGTTTCCGACAGCGCAATCTTGGCCTCTTCGACCTGCACCGCCACCCAGTGGCCGGCGCGCTGTTTGACCAGGTTGAGCAGCAGATCGATCTTCTCGCGGTCGCCGGCTTCGGCGCGGATGTAGGCGAAGTGCTCGGCCGCCTTGCGGGTATAGGCCTGGTTGATGGTGTGCCAGCACGCCAGGTTGCCGTATTGCGTGGACGGCACGTCCTTGCCGCTGCGCAGCTGGCTGCCCAGCCCCAGCATCGGCATCACGTGGGCCAGGCTGAGCTGCTTGTCGAAGTCCACCCCGCCGATGTGCACGCCGCCATACGCCAGGATGTCCTCGCGGCGGTCGGCCTTGGCGGCGCGGCCGGGTCCCAGGCGGATCAACGAAAAGTCGGAGGTGCCGCCGCCGATGTCGATGACCAGCACCAGCTCTTCGCGGTCGATCTGCGATTCATAGTCGAATGCGGCGGCCAGCGGTTCGAACTGGAATTCGATATCGGTAAAGCCCACGCTGCGCGCGATCTCGCCCAGCGTGTCCTGGGCGGTCTGGTCGGCGGCGGGGTTGTCGTCCACGAAGAACACCGGCCGGCCCAGCACGGCGCGCGTGAAGCCGCGACCCGCCGCGGTTTCGGCGCGGAGCTTGAGTTCGGCGATGAAGCGCGTCAGCAGGACGCGGAACGGAATCGAACGGCCCTGCACTTCGGTCGAGCCATCGATCAGCGAGCTGCCCAGCAGGCTCTTCATCGAGCGCATCAGGCGCCCGTCGTAGCCGGCCAGGTAGTCGGAGATGGCGGCGCGGCCATAGCTGACCTCGGCGTCTTCATCATGGAAGAAAATGGCCGAAGGCAAGGTGGTCTTGCCGTCTTCCAGGGCCAGGAGCGCGCGCTGATCGGGGCGGCTCCAGCCCACGGTGGAATTGGACGTGCCGAAGTCGACGCCGCATGCGGTGGAAATCATGAGGAATTCTGGGGCTGAAAGCAAAACGGCGCACAAGTGTAGCCGCAACCGCCAGAATCGCCATATCAGCCCGCGCGCGCCAGCGCCCTGGCCGTGAACGCCAGCGTCGCGGCGGCCACCAGCAGGCCGCTGGCAAAGCCGCCGGCGTAGCCGACCTGGGCCGCCAGCCCGGTCATGAGCGACGAGGTCAGGATCTCGCCCAGGTCGCGGGCGCTCTGCACCGCGGTCATGTCGGTGCCGGCCTGCTCGCCCCGGCTGGCGAAGCGCATGGCCAGCGTCATCAGGGCCACGGACGCGGCGCCCGCGCCGAACGCGCCCAGCGCCTGCGCCCCCAAGGCCGTGCCGGCCTGCGCCGGCGTCCAGCCCTGGGCCTGCGCCAGCCAGGCCAGCGCCGCCGCGCCCGAGGCGGCCAGGCCCAGCGCCAGCACGGCCCGCGCGCCCAGCCGGCCGATCAGCCATGCGCCGCCGCCGCAGCCCAGCAGCACCGTCACCACGCCCCCCGCCATGCCGATGCGCCCCACCGCCTCGACCGCCCAGCCCGCATCCACCAGGAACAGCTTGGACAGGCCGTAGCCCGCCACCGCGGTCATGGCCGACAGGAACGCGGCCGCGGCCAGGGCCCAGGCGCCGGGACGCCGCACGAAGGCCGCCAGCGTGGCGCGCTGCCGCGCCGCGGGCGCCGTCAGCGCGCTTTCGCGCCAGGCGGCCGCCAGCAGCAGGCTGAACGCCACCACCGCCGCCAACGTCAGCAGCGCGCCGGTCTGGCCCACATGGCCGGCCAGCACCAGGCAGCCCGGCCCGCCAAAGAAAAAGCCCACCATCGTGCCGCCGACCTGCACGGCGTTGGCGCGCGCCAACGCCTGCCCGTGGAAGCGTTCCGCCGTCAGGCCGTCGGTGGCGATGTCCTGCGTCGCGCTGGCCAGCGACGCCAATGCCATCAGCGCCACCACCCAGCCCGCCGCAGCGGCATCGATGCCCAGGAAGGCCAGCGCCATCAGGCAGGCCAGCACGATGGCCTGCATCGGCAGGATCCAGCTGCGCCGCCGGCCCATGGCGCCGGTCCAGCGGTTGTCCACCACGGGCGCCCACAGGAACTTCAGCACCCATGGCAGGCCAACCAGCGGCAGCCAGGCCAGCGCGTGCAGGTCCGCGCCATCGCGGCGCAGCAGCGTGGGTAAAGCCTCCATGGCCACGCCCAGCGGTATGCCTTGGGAGAAATACAGGGCGCCTATCATCACGAACATGCGTCCGTCTGCATTGCGGTTCACGTCAGATTTCCTTCAACGAGGGGCTGCGGGATTGGGGCTCGTCCGCGCGGCGGTGTTCACTACCCTGCCCCGGCGTCACGAACAGGATCTTGCCGGGACAGGCCACGTGCAGCCGGTGCCACACGCCGCGCGGCACGATGGCGCTGCGGCGCGTATCCAGCAGCAGGTCGGTCTGGGCGCCGTCCTCGGCCATCAGGGTGACCACCACGCGCCCTTCCAGCACGCAGAGCATTTCGTCGCCGGCAGGGTGGCGTTCCCACACATCGCCATGCACATCGGCGTCGCTGGCCACGGCCTTGATGCCGACCAGCCATTCGTCCTGCGGCGCAAGCCGGCGCAGCCGGCCCACGTCGCGCATGGCGCCGTCGCGGCCCAGCGCCACGAAATGGTCCAGCCAGTCGAACACGGGCCCGGTGTCGGGTGCATTCATCGATCTCTCCTTCTCGTTGGCGGCGGACGTCCGCGAACGGCGCCCGCCGCGATTCATCAGTACTCGGCGCGCAAGGTCAGCATGACGTTGCGGGGCTCGCCGTAACGGTTGTTCCAGGCGGTGCCCGACAGGCTCTGGTAGTAGCCGCGGTCGAACAGGTTGTTGACGTTGAGCGACGCGGTCACATGCTTGTCCACGCGGTAGGCCATGCGCAGATCCACCAGTGCGTAGCCACCCTGGCGCAGCGTGACGGGGCCGGACACCGTGGAGTAACCCGACTGCACCTGCAGGCCGCCACCCACGCTCAGGCGCCGCTCCAGCCCGGGCAAGGCATAGTTCGTCCACAGCCGGAAGATGTGCTTGGGCGTGAAGCGCGCGAAAGGCTGTCCGCCGGACTCCGAGTCCGTCAGGTACTTGCTGGTGTTGAAGGTGTAGCCCGCCGCCACCGTCCAGTAGGGCGTGATGCTGCCGGAGGCTTCGGCCTCGATGCCGCGGCTGCGGACTTCCCCGCCCGAGATGTAGTAGCAGTTGCGGCCCACGCAAGGCCAGGCCGGGTCTTCCTGCGCGCGGTTCTTCTGCTGGATCTGGAACACGGCCAGCGACACGTTCAAGGCGCCGTCGGCCAGTTCGCCCTTGACGCCGGCCTCGTAGTTGGTGCCGGTGATGGGATCCAGCGGCTGGCCATCGCGGGTCAGCTCGCCCTGCGGCTGGAACACCTGCGCATAGCTGCCATAAAGCGACCACTGGCGGCCCAGGTCCACGATCAGTCCGCCATACGGCGTGAACTCCGGATCGATGCGCTGCCGCGCGCGCGGCGCGCTCTGGTTCCACCAGCTCATGCGTCCGCCCAGCACCAGGGTCACCGGATCGGCCAGCGAAAAGCGGCCCATGCCGTAGACGCCTTGCTGCTTCAGCCGGGTTTCGCCGGGCGAGGTGTACGGTCCCACGCCCGGCTCGGGCACGCTGTGCGGATCCCAGTCGAACACATTGACCGGCACGTTCGGATAAGGCGTCAGGTCCGCGCTGTACTGCTCGGACGTGGTGCGTTGGGCATTGCCGCCCAGCAACAGTTCATGGCGCCGGCCGAACAGTTGCACCGGGCCGCCGACATAGGCGTCCACGCTGGCCTGGGTGTTGTCGAACTTGTAGGCGGCGCCCATCAGGGATGAACCCAGCCCGGTCTGGCGGTCTATCGCGCCATAGGCGCCGGCGTACTTCAGGTTGCTGTCGGCGGTCAGGTAATTGGCGCTGACCTTGGCGCTCCAGCCCTGGCCGAAGCGATGCTCCAGGTCCGCGAACACGCGCGTCGTATTCCAGTTGAAACGGTCCCAGGCCGCGTCCAGGTAGGTCGAGCGCTTCAGGCCGATATCGCCGCCGTCCTTGTACAGCGGCACGCCGGCCATGTTGGTGGTGGAGCGGATGCGCTGATATTGCAGGCCGGCCGACAGCACGGTGTCCCGCCCCAGGTCCACTTCGCCGATGCCGTAGAACAGCGCCGACTTCTGGTCCGCCACGTCGTAGAAGTAGCCGCGGTCCTCCACGGCGCTGACGATGCGGCCGCGCACGCTGCCGCTGTCGTTCAGCGGACCGCCCAGGTCGGCTTCGGCGCGGTAGCGGTCCCAACTGCCGGCGCTGAGCGAGCCGTTGAAGGACAGCTCGCGCTGCGGCCGCTTGCGCACCAGGTTGACCGTGGCGGCGGGGTTGCCGGCGCCGTGCATCAGGCCGTTGGCGCCGCGCAGGATCTCCACGCGCTCGTATACCGCCATGTCCTGCGGCGACGCGGCCATGTTGCCCATCAGCACCGGCACCCCGTCCTGCTCGAACGAATCCACCTTGAAGCCGCGCGCGTAATACGCGGTGGTCAGCAGTTGATAGGGCTGCACCGTGATGCCGGTGGCGTGCTGCATCACCTCGTCCAGGCTTTGCAGGTTCTGCTCGCGCATCCGCTCCTGCCCGATCACCGTCACCGACTGTGGAATCTCGCGCAGCGTCAGCGGCAGTTTGCCCAGGGTCGCCGTGTCCTGCGCCACGCCCTCGCCGCTGACCGTCACCGCCGGCAGCGACGCGGCCTCCTGCGCCAGCGCCGGCCCCGCAGCCACCGCCAGCCACAGAGGCCAATGGCGCACACTCGACGCGTTCCTGCGCGGCGCCCCCGCGCCCGTTTTCACCTGTTTTCGCACTGCCTGTCCTCTTAGAACTTTATTGAGAATAATTCTCAAGTAATTCTAAAAACGAGGGCGGCCGCGTGCTGGCGATTGCGGAAGTCTTGCTGGCGATTGCGGAAGTTTCGGCGCTTCAGCGGCCGGGCGCGACGCTGCTGGGCAGCACGCCGTAGCGGCGCAGGAATGCCTTGGTGAAGTGCGAATCGGTGTAGCCGCAGGCATAGGCCGCCTCGGATACCGTATAGGCGCCTTCGGCCAGCAGGACGTGGGCCTGCTCCATGCGCCTCTCGCGCACATAGGCGTAGACGCTCTGGCCGAACAGCTTGCGAAAGCCGGTGGTGAGCTTGTTGACGTTGACGCCTGCGCGCCGCGCCAGTTCAGGCAAGGACGGCGGATCCTGCAGGTTCGCGGCGACCAGGTCGCGCGCATGATGCAGGCGTTCCACGTCCGCCCGCGTAAGGCCGCGCGCATGCGCATCCAGCTCCGCAGGTTGCAGCGCGCCCAAGGCGAGCGCGGTCAGTTCCAACGCCTTGGCCGACAGGTACATGCGCTTGAGCGCGCCCTGCACCGGGCAGGCCAGCATCTGATGGCCTAGGGCCTCCAGCTTGCGGTCCGCCCGCATATTGGTTTCGGCGTAAGCGCCGTCGGCCCCCGGCGCGCGCAACAGGGCAGCCAATTGCGCCGGGTCCATGCAGAAGGCGTCGCGCAGATGATCCAGGCCCGTGCGCAAGGACACGAAGCGCAAGGACTGGTGGGCGCCGAATTCATGCTCCATGCCCATCGCGTCCTGGCAGACGCTCAGGTGCAAGGCAGGACCGCTCACGCGGGTAGGCGCCGTGCCGCGCACGCTATAGCGCAGATCCCCATCCAGCACGAGCACCAGCTTCAGGCCGGGATCCAGGCGCTCCTGCACCCGCTCGTCGCGGCCAAAGCGCAGCGTGCCGCCGGCCAGCGACATGGCGGGCGTGGCGGCCGATAGGGTCCAATCAGGTTCGGGTGAGGCGACGGTCAAAGTAGCGGCTCCGCGGCGAGCAGCGCTGTTGATGAGATTGAATATTATTACCGTTTGACCCGAACGAAAAGCCGCCCGCCTGGCGGGCAGCGCGATTTATTGTTGCCGGCGCTGCTCCAGCTCCTTCAGACACTGCGCCACGCCGGCCTGCATCTGCGCATTCGACACGGCGGCGCGATCCGATACCTCGCGGCAACGCACGTACTCGGCCTGGCTTTCCGGCGTATCGCGGATGACCGCGGGCGCGGCGCCTGGCTCGGGCGTGACCGTCATGCGCAGCGTGGAAGGCGGCGAAAGGCTGCCATCCTTGGAGCGCACGCTGGGGTACTGGTATTCCTGCGTGGCGGGAGCTGCGTTCTGCGCTTGCGCGGCGCCCGCTGCGCACAGGGCAGCCAGCAGGAAAGCGGATATGTGGAGTTTCTTCATGGCGACCTCTCTTCAATGAACTGGCGTCCAAGGCGCGGACCGCTGCCCCTGGACATGCCGCACTATCGTATCCCCGGGCGCCCATGCACAGCGTGCCAAGACGCTACACAATCCGCCACAGTTGTTTCCCGGGGTTTCTCCCGCAGGCCGGCCTACTTCTTCGGGGCGGACTGACGCAAGGGGGCCAGCAATGAAGACAGCCCGTTGTGGTCCAGCTCGTGCATCAGGGCCAGCAGGCGCCCCAGCTCGCCCGGCGGAAAGCCCTTGCGCGCGAACCAGGCCAGATACGGGCCGGGCAAGTCGGCGATGAGACGCCCCTGGTACTTGCCGAAGGGCATGGTGCGCGTGACCAGCAGCGATAGCAGCTCAGGATCCATGGAGATCACCGCCCCGCCCTGGCGGCGAAAACGATATCCACTGCGGGCACCGCGGCGATCTTCACGCCGAAACTGGCAATGGACGACAAGGTCGCATTGTGATGCGCGCGGATCTGCGCGCCCGGCGCATGCGGCTTGTCCTGGGTGGTATGGGCGTCCGCCGCCAGCGTGACGGGAAAGCCCAGCCCGGCCGCGCGGCGCACGGTCGTGTCCACGCAGAACTCGCTGGCATAGCCGCACACCACCAGCTCCGTCGCGCCGGCTTGCGCCAGCGCGTCGGCCAATTCGGTGCGCAAGAAGGAATCGGGCGTGGTCTTGCGCACGCGGACGTCGCCATCCGCCGGTTGCAGCCGCAAGTCCAGCTGCCAGCCCGGCAGGCCGTGGTCCATGGCGCTGCCGGGACTTTCGTGCTGCACATAGATGACGGGCGCGCCAGCCTCGCGGGCGCGCGCGGCCAGCGCATTGATGCGGGCCAGCACGGCCTCGGCATCGGCCGGCGCGGGAGAGGCCTCGAACAGCGCGCGCTGCACGTCTATCACGATCAAAGCGGACGTCATGGTTTCCTCAAAATGGTTTAGCGTCAGTCCTGCGCGGCATGGACCCGCGCATGCATCCAGAAATCGCGGGAGACGCCGCGCACCACCCGGTAGCGGCGCAGCAGTCCTTCGCGTTGAAAGCCGCAGCGTTCCAGCACGCCGGCCGACGCCACGTTGGTATCCAGCACGGTGGCCTGGATGCGCGCGAAGTTCAATTCACGCAAGGCCCACGCGGTCATAGCCTCGCAGGCATGCGTCGCGATGCCGCGCCGCCAGTACGGCGGCGCGACGTCATAGGCAATCTCCGCGCGCCGCGCGGACGCGGAAATCTCATTCAAGCCTATGGTGCCCGCCAAAGCGCCATCGGCCGTGACGATCGCCAGGCGCAGGCTGTGCGATTCCGCTGGCTGGCCATAGCCGCGGATCAAGCGCACCAGCATGTCCGGCCCGTCCAGCTGCCAACTGGTATGACGCGTGACGGTCTCGTCGCGCAGATAGGCGTGCCACGCCGCCGCGTCCGCTTCCCGCAACGGGCGCAGCAGCAAACAGTCCAGTCCCAGTTCGGGCAGCTTTTGCAGGTGGTCAGTGAGGTTCGGAAGCATCCTGGGGCGCGATCGGCTGCGGCGGCAGCGCCGCGACATGGCGCAGCTTATCAGGGTTGCGCACGATGTAGATGGCGGTGATCCTGCCGTCGCGCACCTCCAGCGTGGTGGACCGGGGCAGACCGTCCAGTTCGGTGGCCAGCACGCCCGGCATGCCGTTCAGCTGCGTCACCACGGCCTCCAGGAACTGGCCGCTGGGCTTGGACGACAGGCCGGCGAAGAAGCGCGCGATCTTGTCGCTGCCCAGGATGGGCCTGAACACGGCCAGCTTCTTGCCGCCGCCGTCGGCATGCAGCACCGCGTCCTCTGCCAGCAGGCTGCGCAACGCGTCCACGTCGCCCGCCCGCGACGCCTGCCAGAAGGCATCGGCGATGCGCGCGCCCTCCTGCTCCGTCACCGCGAACCGCGGACGCGCATCACGCACGCGGCTGCGCGCCCGCGCGGCCAACTGGCGGCAGGCGGCCTCGTTGCGGCCCAGCGTCGCCGCGATCTCGGCGAACGGCATGTCGAACACGTCGTGCAGCAGAAAAGCGGCCCGCTCGAGCGCCGACAGCCGCTCCAGCGCCAGCATCAGCGCCACCGACAGATCGTGCGCGATTTCCCCCGCCCCCGGCGCCTGATAGCTGGCGGCGTCGGGCAAGGGTTCCGGCAGCCATGGTCCGACGTATTCCTCGCGCCGCGCGCGCGCCGACTTCAGCTGGTCCAGGCACAGACGCGTGACCGTGCGCGACAGGAAGGCGCGCGGCGTTTCGACCTGACCGCGGTCCGCGTCGCGCCAGCGCAGCCAGGCGTCCTGCACGACGTCCTCGGCCTCTGCCCATGAACCCAGCATGCGATAGGCCAGGCCCTGCAGATGCCTGCGATGGGGCTCGAAGTCGGCAACGGCATCGGAAATGGCGGATGCGCTCATGGAGCCAGGGCCTCAGTGCTTGGGATGCTGCGAGCGGAACCCCACGGCGATGCGGTTCCAGCTGTTGATCATGTTGATGGCGACCGTCAGGTTGACCTGCTCTTCCTCATTGAAATGCCTGGCCATTTCGGCGTAGTCGGCGTCCGGCGCGCCGGTCTCGGGCAACCGGGTCAGCGCTTCCGTCCACGCCAGCGCGGCGCGCTCGCGTTCGCTGTACAGCGAAGACTCGCGCCAGGCGTCCAGCAGGTACAGGCGCATTTCGGTTTCGCCCTGCTTGCGGGCGTCGGTCGAGTGCATGTACAGGCAGTAGGCGCAGCCGTTAATCTGCGAAGCGCGCATTTTCACCAGTTCAAGCAGGCTGTGTTCCAGGCCGCAGTTCTCGACGAAGTCGTTCAGGGCGATCATCGCCTTCATGGCCTTGGGAGAGGCGGTGTAGGCGTTCAGGCGGGCAGTGCTCATGGGTCTTTCTCCAGCAAGGTCGGCATGCGCCGCGGAATGCGGCGCCATTATCCCTAGGACGAGATAGCCTGGCACGATGTGACATCGTCCATCGGGAAATTTGTAAATCCGGCCTAGAAATCCAGCCGCCCGCGCAACTCCCCGAACGGCACCATCACATGCTCGCGATAAGCGGGACGGGCCTGCAGGCGCTCGTACCAGGCTTGCAGATGGGGCATGGGCGGATGCGGGATATCCAGTTCGAAATAGCGGTAGAGCGTGGTGCCGGCCGGGATGTCCGCCAGTCCCAGGGACTCGCCGCACAGATAGGGCCGGTCCGCCAGCGCGCGGTCCAGCTGCCGCAGGCAGGCGTGCGTGGCCGCGACGGCGCGCTCGATGGCCGCCGTGTCGCGCTGGGCCTCCGGCGTGCGGTAATAGCCCCAGAACACGCCCGTCAGGAAAGCCGGCTGCAAGGCGGTCTGGGCCCAGTCCATCCAGCCGTCGGCGCCCGCCCGCTGCGCCGGGTCGTCCGCCCAGAACCGGCCAGCGCCGTCGCGCGCGGCCAGATAGCGCAGGATGGCATGGGACTCCCACACCACCGTGGCGCCGTCGCGCAACAGCGGCACCTTACCGTGCGGGTTCATGGCGCGAAATTCGGGCGTGTCCAGCAAGCCGAACTGGCCGCCGGCCAGCACGTGCTCGTATTCCAGGCCCAGCTCGCCCGCCAGCCACAGCACCTTTTGCACATTGAACGAACTGCGGCGTCCCCAGATGGTCAGCATGGCGGTGGCCCTCAGTCGGCGTGCACGATGCGCGGCTCGCAGCGCACCGGGAAGTTGACCGAGTTGGCGATGAAGCAGAAGTGATGCGCGCGCTCGTGCAGCTCGGCCGCCAGCGCCGCGTCGTCGCCGGCGCGGATGGTCACTTCGGGCCGCAGGGTGACGGCGCTGAAGGCGCCGCCGCGCTCGCGGTCCTCGACCATGACGCCTTCCGCTTCATCGTGGTAGGCCTGCACCGTCACCCCTTCGACCGCGCAGAAGTGCAGGTACCAGAGCTTGTGGCAGGCCGACAGCGACGCCACCAGCATGTCCTCGGGATTCCAGCGCGCGGGATCGCCACGGAAGGCAGGATCGGACGAGCCCGGCACATCGGGCTTGCCCGCCGCGCGGATCAGGTGGTCGCGGGAATAGGCGGCGTAGCTGGAGGTACCCGTACCGGTGTTGCCGGTCCAGTCGACGGTGACGTTGTAACGGTGTTCGCCTTTCATCGGAATCGTCCTATTCAAGGGGGAAAGTCCAGGCCGGCGCGCCCGGAAAACAGCCTAGCGTAGCGCATGCGCGGCCGCGCCAGGCCCGCGCGCTTTACATCCCGTTTCAGCACCGCCCCGTTACTATCCGTATCGTGACCGGTCTGCCAAACAGGAGCTCGCCATGATGAAAACCACCCTGACCTGCGCCCTGACGCTAGCCCTGCTCGCCGGCTGCGCGCCTTCCCGGCCCGGCTCCGGCGGGTCCGTGCCCGTCGACAGCCACACCGCCCGCGATTCGCTGGACTGGGCCGGCAGCTACGAAGGCACCCTGCCTTGCGCAGACTGCCCGGGCATCCGCACCCGGCTGACCCTGGAGCAGGACGGCCGCTACGAAAGACAGACCCAGTACCTGGACCGCCAACCGCAGCCCGAGGTCGTAACCGGGACATTCAGCTGGGAATCCGACGGCAGCACCATCCGGCTCGACGCGTCCGGCGATAGCCAGCGCTATTTCGTCGGCGAAAACCAGGTAACCATGCTGTACCGCGACGGCACCCGCCCGACCGGCCCGCTGGCCCCGCATTACGTCCTGCGCCGCGCCCAGTAACGCATCGCGCAACGTAAGGCATCGCGCAACGCGGGCGCTTGCGGCTATGCTTGCCGCATCGTCCGCGCCCGTGCGCGCGATCCCCATGCCCAAGGAAATCATGAAGACCGATCACGAGCTGCTCTCCGCCTTCGCCCCCACCGGCACGCTGCGCGCGTCCATCAATCTGGGCAATCCCATCCTGGCCAACGCCGACCCCGTCACCGGCCAGGCCGGCGGCGTGTCGGTGGACCTGGCCACGGAACTGGCGCGACGCCTGGACGTGGGGCTTGAACTGGTGGTGTTCAAGTCGGCCGGCGAATCCGTCAACGCCGTGGCCGCCGAACAGGCCGACGTGGGCTTCTTCGCCATCGACCCGCTGCGCGGCGCCCAGATCGCTTTCACCGCGCCCTACGTGGTCATCGAAGGCGCCTACCTGGTGCGCCAGGACTCGCCCATCGCCAGCATGGAGGAAGTGGACCGCAAGGGCCAGCGCGTGGTGGTCGGCAAGGGCAGCGCCTACGACCTGTACCTGACGCGCGAGCTCAAGCAGGCGGAGATCTTCCGCGCGCCGACCTCGCCGGCCGTCGTCGACACCTTCTTGCAGGAAAACATGGAAGTCGCCGCAGGCGTGAAACAGCAGCTTGAAGCCGACGCGCAGCGCCTGGGCGGCCTGCGCCTGCTGGACGGCCATTTCATGCTGATCCGCCAAGCCATGGGCGTGCCCAAGAGCCGCGGCGACAAGGCCAGCGCCTACCTGGCCGCCTTCGTCGAAGCCATGAAGAAATCGGGCTTCGTCGCCGAAGCCCTGGCCCGCCACAAAATCCAGGGCGCCGCGGTGGCGCCGCTGGAAGCCTGAACCGGCGGCATACGCGCGGTAAAAACAAGGCCCCGCGC